>JAGNMU010000166.1 GCA_017991005.1 Gemmatimonadaceae bacterium
GCAAACCGCTTCACTCCGCGTCCGCGGCCTCATCGGCGAATTCCGAACCTGACCCACCGATCGCCGATCGCGTCTAACCGATAGCGCAGCTGCCGATCGCCGATCGCGTCTAACCGATAGCGCAGTTCCAGTCCGTCCCCTCTAAACCTCCCTCACCTCCACCCCGCGCTCCGCCAGCATCGCGAAGTACCGCTCCGCCGGCACGCATTCGTCCGGCGTATGCACCCCCGGCGCGATCGCCTTCATCGCCTGCAACTGTCCGGTGATCGACAGCGTGTACCCTGTCGTGCGCATCATCGCCGTGATCCCGCGCGCCGCGTCGTAGTAGTCGACCACTTCCCACGCGCGCGTCGAGCGTACGCCGTTGCTGGTGCCAGTCACCACCACACGAAGCGCCACCAGATCGGGCTTGCCTTTGCGCAGTTTGTCGCCGGCCACGCGCACGAACACATCACGCGGCACCACCTGCTGCCCTTTCACTTCCACCGCGGTCGTGTCGAGCAGGCCCAGTCCGCGAATCGATTCCATGATGCGCGCATGCCCCGGGTAGCGCAGCGTTTTGTACTCCATGCTGGGAATCTTGCCCGCGTAGCGATACACCATCGTGGACAATCCGCCGGCCGTGTGAAACGCTTCGAGTTCACCAAGCGGCTCGGCAAATGGCACCGTCTCGAGTTCCGAAAGCGCCGTCACCTCTGTCGGCGCACCGTTGCGCACCACGAGTGAGGGCGTGGTGTAGTAGTCCACCATGCCTTCGATGCTGTACGCGATCTGATACCCCAGCGGTGGCTCGGGAACCTGCGGCAATCCGCCAACAAACAACTGCACGCGTTCGACCGTCTCGAACTGTTCGATGCCGTGCTGCGCAATCACGTTCACCATGCCCGGGGCAAGCCCGGTGTCCGGCACCACACTCACACCTTTGGCTTTCGCCTCGGCGTCGAGTGTTTGCTGCTGCCGAACGATCTCCGTGTTGCCGCCAAGATCGGCAAAATGCACACCGGCCTCGACTGCCAGACCGGCCAGTGGATAGTTGAAGTAGTACGGAATCGCGCTCATCACGGCGTCACCAAGCGTGAACGCCTCGCGCACCGCTGCCGCGTCGCGTACATCGAGCGCTTTCTGCACCAGTCTGTCGCCGGCAAACGGCACCAGAAAGGCGGGAAGCGGGCCAACCTTCACATCGGCCAGTACCACACGTTCGACTGCCGGGTTATTCAACAGATCGAACGCGCACGCGGTGCCTTGCAGCCCCGCGCCGAGTACGAGCATGCGCATCAGATTTTCTCCGGAGGGGATAGATGGGAGTGTCGAGAGGGAACCTAATGCCGGTCGAGGAAGAATGGCGACGTCATCTCGCCGACGATAAAGAGACGATCACGCGCATCCTGCGTTCCATGCGCCGGATCGCCGTTATCGGCATCAAGACGGCGGATGCCGGAGGGCCGGCCTATACCGTCCCTGCGCATCTGCAATCGCTCGGCTACGACATCGTACCCGTACCGGTCTACTATCCCGATGTCACAGAGATTCTGGGCGTTCCGGTCCACCGACACTTGAGCGACGTCACGCCACCGGCCGATCTCGTGCAGCTCTTCCGTCGTCCCAGCGATGTCGAAAAACACGCCGACGAGATTCTGGCAGCACACCCGGCCGTGGTGTGGATGCAACTGGGTATCCGCAACGACGCCGTCGCCGAACGTTTTGCACGCGCCGGCATGCATGTCATTCAGGATCGCTGTCTGGAGGTCGAGGTCAGTCGTCGCCACGACCTGTCGATCACCCCGTAAGAAACCCCGTCGATCTCACCCGCGTAGACGGGTCTGCTTACATCCGGACCCGGTTGCGACCGTCAGCCTTCGCGCGGTAGAGCGCCGCATCCGCGCGGGCAAAGAGATCTTCGACCGATTCGATGCGCGCCGCGGGGAACACGGCGACGCCGACGCTCGCGGTCAGTCGCAGTGTGGGATCGTCCGGACCGCTGCTGAAGTCGTGCAGTTCCACGGCTGAGCGAATGCGCTCGGCGAAGGTTTCGGCACCCTCGTCGTCGGTTTCCGGGAGCAACACCAGAAACTCCTCGCCACCGTATCGCGCCACGATATCGCTGGTGCGGATCGTGTCGCCCAGCAACTGCGCCACATCGCGCAATACGTCGTCGCCCACGAGGTGGCCGAACGTATCGTTGACGCGCTTGAAGTGATCGAGGTCGATCATCAGCAGCGCCATGGTCGAGTCGTAGCGCAGGGCACGCTCCATCTCGGCCGTGATGCGTTCGGTGAGCGCACGGCGGTTGAGCAACTGCGTGAGCGGATCGGTTTGGGCGAGCTGCTCCAGCCGCGCGTTGTCGGCCATGGTGCTTTCGACAATCTGCGCACGCTGGATGACGGCAACGGCGGCCGTGATCACGGCTTGCGCAAACTCGAGATCGGCCGGTCCAAAGCGATCCTGATCACGCGTACGCCGCACCAGAAACACGCCATACTGGCCGCGTTCGATCGAAAACGGCAGCGCAATCACGGAGCGAATCGGCACTTCGATGCCTTCGAGCCCCCAGACATGACGCACCCCTTCGTAAAGCGGATGCGTGTCGAGATCTTCGACGAGCACTGGCTGGCCCGTGTCGAGTGCGGCCTTGAGCTCCGGGTACCGGTCCAACTGCACGACGAGCTGATGCAGCTTGGGATTTTCGTACGCCGCCACGACCACGGCGGACAGTTCACCTGGGCGCGCCAGCACCACCGAGCAGTGCGACACGCCAAGCGCGCGCGCGGCACGACGCACCAGCAGGTGAAACAGCTCGCTCACCGACAAGTCGCCGGTAACCTCGTGCAGGATATCGACCAACTTGCGGCGGCTGTCCGCATCCTGCTGTGCACGCACCAGGGCGTCTTCCGTGCGCACCAAAGCCTGCCTCGTGCTTCGAAGCACAGCACCCATGCGCAACTGCGCCTGCACCCGCGCCAGCAGCTCCTTGGGGCGATACGGCTTGCGAATGAAATCCGAGGCGCCCAAGCCCAGCGACCGAACGGCTGCGTCTTCAGGGGGCTGCGCCGACAGCATCAGAACCGGCAGATCGCGCCAGCGCTCTTCGGACTTGATGCGCTCGAGCAGTGAGTACCCGTCCACATCGGGCATGAGGATATCGAGCAGCAGCAGATCGGGTGATCGCCGCTCGAGTTGCTCCAAACACTGCTCACCGCCATTGGCGGGCACCACATCGTACCCATTCTCCTTGAGGAGCCAGGTGACCGATTCAAGTACCGCCTGATCGTCGTCGGCGACGAGAATGCGCGATGTGGCCATCGACACTCAGTGCACCGACGATGGCGAGGCCACCGGATCGGCGATGAGCTCCATGAGACCGCCCCACTCGATATTGCCGCCGCTCAGCACCGCCACCGCGGGGCCGGTCGGGGTGACGATCCCCTCGGTCAGCGCGGCCATGGTGATGGCCCCACTGGGTTCCGCCACCAGCTTCATGCGATCGAGCAGAAAGCGCATGGCGCAGCGGATCGCGGCGTCGTCCACCTGCACGATGTCGTCGCAGAATCGCTCCAGGTGCGCGAACGTGCGCGTCCCGATGCGCACCCCGAGCAACCCATCGGGCAGTCCCGATGAACTGGGCAGCGTGACGGGTGCACCAGCGGCGCGTGCGCTCGACAGTTTGCGCGCGCCCGAGGGTTCAACCCCGACAATGCGGGCGTTGGGGTGGCGCAATTTGATCGCGGTCGCCACACCCGACGACAAACCGCCGCCACCGACCGGGACCAGGACGGTCACCACATCGGCCAGATCATCGGCGATTTCCAGGCCGAGTGTGCCCTGCCCCGCAATGATGCGCACGTCGTCAAAGGGCGGTACCACCACGGCGCCGGTTGCGGCCGCCAGTTCCTCGGCACGCGCTGCGCGCTCGAGACTGGTGGTGCCCGCCAGCTCAACCGTCGCGCCATATCGCTCCGCTCCGGCGCGTTTGGTCGCCGTGACGGTGGTGGGCATGACCACGGTGCACGCCACGCCGTACATGCGCGCCGCGTACGCCACCGCCTGCCCGTGATTGCCCGACGAGGGCGCAATCACACCACGCGCACGATCTGCGGCGCTCATGCCCCGCAGAAACGTGTAGGCACCGCGAAACTTGAAGGCACCCGTCCGCTGCAACATCTCCGGCTTGACCCACACGCCGGCCGGAAACCGTTCCGTCAGCGCATCGACCGGCAGCAGCGGTGTACGGACCGCGATCCCGCGCAGACCATCAGCCGCAGCCTCGAGATCTTGCAGGGTGACCAATGCCTCCGCGGTGGGTGCGGTCATCACTCGCTCTCGCCAGCGTCGCTCACATCCGCGGCGCCGTCGACATCACCCGCGTCGATGCCATCGTCCTTGTCGTCGGGAATGACACGCGCCACCGCCGACACGACGTCGTTCTCGTCGAGTGCCACCAGTTTGACACCCTGTGCAGCGCGGCCGGTGACACGGATCTCGGACACCTTGCTCCGAATGGCGATGCCCTGTCGCGTCATCAACATCAATTCGTCTTCGGGCACGACTTCCATGAGCGCGACCACGTCACCCGTCTTGACCGTGCGGTTGAGCGTGAGAATGCCCTTGCCGCCACGCTTTTGCACGCGGTACTCGCTCACCTCAGAGCACTTTCCAAGCCCCTTCTCCGTGACCACCAGCAGGGTCGCTTCGCGCTTGATGACCACCATGCCAACCACCAGATCCGACGGACGCAACTCGATGCCCTTTACACCGGTCGTATCGCGTCCCATCTCGCGCACGTCGCTTTCATGGAAGCGCAGCGAGAGACCGTGGCGCGTCGCGAGGACCACATCGTTGTTGCCCGCGGTCACCTGCACATCCACCAACTCGTCGCCATCCTCGATCTTGATGGCCTTGATTCCCGACGAGCGCGGATTGCTGTACTGCGACAGCGCCGATTTCTTGACGGTACCGTTCTTGGTGCAGAACAGCAGAAACTCCGTATCCGAAAACTCGCGCGTGACCACGATGGCGCGAATCCTGGTGTCCGGCGTGACGTTGATGAGGTTGACGATCGGCTTGCCGCGCGTGGCGCGCCCGGCCTGCGGCAACTCGTGCACCTTGAGCCAATAGCACCGGCCGTCGTCGGTGAAGATGAGCATGTACGTGTGGGTACTCGCCACGTACAACCGCTCGATGAAGTCGTTCTCCTTGAGATCCGCGCCCGATTTGCCGCGGCCGCCGCGTCCCTGCTTCTTGTAGAGTGACGCGGGCGTGCGCTTGATGTAGCCGTTGTGCGAAATGGTCACGACCATCTCTTCGTCGGCGATCAGATCTTCGATGGAGAACTCGCCGTCGTCACTGACGATTTCGGTACGACGGTCGTCGCCGAATGACTCGGACAACGCCATCAGTTCGCCCTTGAGGATGTCCATGCGGCGCGTGCGCGACTCGAGAATGCCGCGCATGTCGATGATGAACGCACGGACCTCGGCCAGCTCCTCTTCCAGCTTGTCGCGCTCGAGACCGGTCAGCTTGGCGAGACGCATGTTGAGAATCGCTTCCGCCTGCCGCTCGCTCAGTCCAAACCGCGCCTGCAGCTGCGTGCTGGCCGTTGGCGTGTCGTCGGCCGCCCGAATGAGCTTGATCACCTCGTCGATGTTGTCGACGGCGATCTTGAGCCCTTCGAGGATGTGCTCGCGCTCGAGCGCCTTGTCGAGATCGAACTGCGTGCGACGGATGATGACTTCGTGGCGGTGCGCAATGTAGTGCTCGAGGCACTGCTTGAGCGTCAACACCTTCGGTACGAGCTGCCGCGTGTTGGGATCGGGCACCAGCGCCAGCATGATCACACCGAACGTGCTCTGCATGCTGGTGTGTTTGTACAACTGGTTGAGCACCACACGCGGAATCGCGTCACGCTTGAGTCCGATCACGATGCGGATACCATCGCGGTCGGATTCGTTGCGGAGTTCGCTGATGCCGGTGAGCTTCTGCTCGCGCACGAGCTCGGCGATGTCCTGCACGAGCTTGCCGGGATTGGACTGATACGGCACTTCGGTGACGACGATCTGCGACTTGCCACTCGACTCACGCTCTTCGATGACGGCGCGGGCGCGCATCACGATGCGGCCACGTCCCGTGTCCTGATAGTCGGCGATGCCGGCGCGGCCGTAGATGTAGCCGCCCGTCGGAAAATCGGGACCCTTCACCAGTTTGCGCAGCGCCGGACCGTCGAGCTCGGGATTGTCGATGAGCGCCACCACAGCCGAGATCACTTCGCGCAGATTGTGCGGCGGAATGTTCGTCGCCATGCCGACGGCGATACCCGACGAGCCGTTGGCAAGCAGATTCGGGAAGCCGGACGGCAACACGCGCGGCTCTTCGAGTCGGTCGTCGAAGTTGGGCGCAAAATCGACGGTGTTCTTGTCGATGTCGGTCAACATCTCGACGGCCATACGCATCAGTCGCGATTCGGTATACCGGTACGCGGCCGCATTGTCACCTTCGATGGAACCGAAGTTGCCCTGCCCGTCCACCAGCGGATACCGCAGCGAAAAATCCTGCACCATACGCACGAGTGCATCGTACACACTGCTGTCGCCGTGCGGGTGATACTTGCCGAGCACGTCACCCACCACCGTCGCGCACTTCTTGTACGCGCGTCCCGGCAACAGTCCGAGTTCGTTCATCGCATAGAGCACACGCCGGTGCACCGGCTTGAGTCCGTCACGCACATCAGGCAGTGCGCGCGACACGATGACGCTCATCGAATAGTTGATGAACGACTCTTTCACCTCTTCATCGATGAGGCGCGGAAGAATGCGTTCGCGGGCGTTTGGTGCGGTCATGGCACGGCGGGAAAAGTGTCCGGCGAAATACGTCGCGGCGGGGTACGACCGGGGGTCCTACAGCCACAGAAATCTAGACGGCCCGCACGCTGAAATCAACGTGGCGGGCCGCGCGTAAATTACTTCACTGCAACAACTTACAAAACGCCCTCAGCAGCTCACGAACCCCAGGTTCGGACGATCGTCGTCAGGCGCCACTGCCCGCCCGTCCGCCGCATCAGATAGACGGCCCCGCCGTTGCTCCCGGAGCCCAGCTCGATGCCCGCTTTCTCGCGCGGCCGGTCAACGCCCACCAGCGCCCACTCGCGCCACAGCACGATCGGCGCGATGAGAATGTACGACAATTCCGACTCGGGGTTGGCCCGACCTCGCGTCACGTAGAACTCGTCGCGCGCGCGCTTCTGGGCCTCGACGCCAAAATACGCCTTCACCCGCGGCCGTGGCGCCTTCGGGAAATCCATCGTGGCAAAACCCGGAATGACAAACGTGACCGTGTCGGCCGCCAGCGGCGACGCCAGACATCCGGTCCCGCGCGGATCGGGCACCTCTCCGGTCAAACCGGTGGCCACCGCCTGGCGCGACACGTTGTCATCGACATCCCACAGTGGCCGGTCGATGCCGGCCTCCCACCCGACGATCACGCGCAGTAACGCACGCGCCTCGGGCGTATCGAGCCGCGCGCCGGCACCGCGGCCGACGATCGTCTGCTCCATATGCTCGACCAGCTTCTGCAGACTGTCGCGCTGCAGCGCCGACGTATCGCGCGGGAAGATGCGCAGCGCCCCTGGGGCGCAGCGATCGCCGAGATCAGCCCACGCGGCGCCCTTGAGCAGCAGACGCCGCTGCGCCATCACGCGATCCGCGAAGAACTGATCGTCACGGACTAGAAAAGCCTTGGCCGCGGAATCGGCCGCCAGACTGTCACGCACTTCGGCTGACAGGACACCACGCGCCGTTGCCGTTTTGCCCGCCGCTTTGGTTGCCGGCGTGGTGGTTGTTTTGGCGCCCTGTGCGTGCAGCAGTCCGCTCGCAACACAACTGGCCAGCAGTGCCGTGAATGCTGGTCTTCTCACGACGCGGAGGTCCCGGTGGCAAGCGTGGACGTCGGCGTCAGCGCGGCCTTGGCGGCCTTCTGCGCGGCCGCGGCCACGGCGGCTGCCTGATGCGCCGCTTCCTGTGCTGCCTCCTGCTCGGCCTCCGACGCATCCTCCGATGCTTCCTCGGCCAGCTCCTCAGCTTCTTCTGCAGCGGCCTCGGCGTCGATGGCCATGCGTTCGGCGCGATAGCGCACGTACCACTCGCGCGTCACTTCAGCGGCGAGATCGCGGTTGCCCAGGCCAAACGCCAGCGACAACGCGAGCGCCACGGCGCCGAAGAGGATCGCGAAGGCGGTGGTGACGATATCCGTGGCAATGCCCAGCTCTTGGAGCGCCATGAACACGGCCAGCACGATCACGCCGGCACGCCCGGTCCGGGCCAGCCACGGACCGCCGTGCAAGCCACCCGCCGATGCCATGATGAGACCGCCGACAAACCCACCCAGCACGATGCCGAGGATGATGATCACGATGGCCGCGATCACACTCGGGATGTAGCTGACCAGCTCGGAGAAGACGTTGGCCAACGACTCCAGGCCAATCGCGTTGGCGGCAATCAGCAACACGGCAAACATCACGAACCAGAACAGCAGATTCGCAATGACCTTGGCCGGATTGAGAC
>JAGNMU010000167.1 GCA_017991005.1 Gemmatimonadaceae bacterium
TCACCAGACTGGCCGCAGCGTCGTTGATCATGATTTTCGGCTTCCTGTTTGTGACCGTGTCGTCACGATTGACCGGCGAAATCGGCTCGTCGTCAAATCCGATTTCCGGGATGACCGTCGCCACGTTGCTGCTGACGTGTCTGGCATTCGTGCTGCTTGGCTGGACAGGGAGCAACTACTACGTGACCGCGCTTTCCATCGGCGCCGTCGTCTGCATTGCGGCCTCCAACGGCGGCACCACGTCGCAGGACCTCAAGGCCGGGTTCCTGGTTGGTGCCACGCCGCGGTCGCAGCAGGTCGCCATCATTGTCGGCGCGCTCGTCTCGGCGCTGGCTCTTGGCCCCGTGCTGCTGCGTCTCAATGCCGCCGGTTCCGTGTACGTCAACGCGGCGAGTCTCGCGGCGGATGCCTCGCACGGGCGCGCGCTGACGAGCGGCGAAACCGTCAACGTCCAGACACTGCATCGCCGCGAGCATGTCGAAGGGCTGATGGCGGCGGGAGCGAACGACACCAGCGCCTACTGGGTCTGGCATCGTCAGGATCCGAACGGTGGACAGGCGGAGAAGTATCTCGTCAACCAGTCGGGCACACCTGTGTATTTCGTCGATCCCGGGATCAATGGCAGCATTCGCAGGCTCGCCAGCGGTCAGGATGTCCCCAAGTTTGACGCGCCCAAGGCCACCCTGATGTCGTACATCATCAAGGGTATTCTCGGCGGCCAGTTGCCATGGGGCTTGGTGTTGCTGGGCGCGATGATCGCCATCGTACTCGAGCTGGCGGGCATTCCGTCACTCGCGTTCGCCGTCGGCGTGTATCTGCCGATCTCCACCTCCGCGCCGATTTTTGTCGGCGGTGTCGTACGCTGGGCGGTGGATCAGTGGATCGCGCGCAAACATGCGGCGCGCCACCTCACCGAAGCTGAATTGGCGGCGGAAGGTGACAAGAGTCCCGGCGTCCTCATGGCGTCCGGTTACATCGCCGGCGGCGCGATCGCCGGCATCCTCATTGCGTTTCTCGCGGGCGTGCCCGCGATGGCAAACCTCAATCGCGCCATCGAGGCGCTGTCGGCGAGCAATCCGCTGTTTGCCGGATCACACGCCGACGCGCTGTCGCTGCTGCCCTTCGCTGCACTGATCGCGGTGCTCTATCTTACCGGCCGCGAAAAACTGCTCCGGAGTTGACGCGGCGTCAGCGGTGCCAGCTATCGAGCATGCGGATGTAGTTCACGCGTTCCCATACGAACGCGTCGGGGGTTGACGTCAGGGCGAGTACGCCGCGCGCTTCATCGCTCGAGGCATACCCGGTGGTGGTGAGCCACTCCTTGAGTTCGTTCAGCACGACGCCGATGTGGGCCGGCCCATGGTGCAGCAATGCCGAGGTCAGTTGCATGACGTCGGCGCCGCAGAGCAGCGCCTTCGCGGCGTCCTTGCCCGAATGCACGCCGCCGGTGCACGCCAACGACAGGGTGGTCCACGGCGAACAGATGGCCAGCGCGTGCAGCCGCTGCGGGAGTTCGCGCGATGTCGACAGGGTGAGACGGCGATCCACCGTCAGCAGATCGACATCGATGTCGGGCTGGTAGAATCGGTTGAAGATGGTGACGCCTTCGGCCCCCGCCGCCTCGAGGCGGCGCAGAAAGGATGGGACCGACGAGTAGTAGGGACTGATCTTCACCGTGACCGGTACGCGAACCGCGCGCACGACGTCATCGACCACGGCCAGTTGCCGGTCCTCGATGTGCCGGCCGTGATCGTCCGGTGACGTCGCGACGTCGTACAGATTCAGTTCGATGGCGTTCGCGCCGCGCGATTCACAGGCGCGTGCATACTGCGTCCAGCCGCCCGGCGTGGTGCCGTTGAGTGAGGCCACGATGGGGACGTCGACGCGCTGGCGCAGACGCTCCACCTGCCGCAGGTACGGCTCGGCACCCAGCGAAAAGACATCGACATCCGGGAGATAGCTGCTCGCTTCGGCATCGCCGTCGCTGCTGGCGTCCAGAAAGTGATGTGCGGCCATCTGTTCGTGCACGATCTGCTCCTCGAACAGCGAATACATCACCACGGCGCCGGCGCCCTGCTCGACGGCGGTGGCCACCGCCTCCACATCGTGCGAGAGCGGGCCGGCGCCAACCATCAGCGGCGTGCGAAGTGTCAGGCCCATCCACTGCGTGGTCAGATCAAGCATGATGTGGCTCCGCGTGTGCGTCGAGCGCCGCGTCCGCATGGTGTTCCGGCGGCAGGTGGATGCGCGCCATCTGTTCGTACAACGCCCGTCGTTGCTTCACGCCATCGCGCGCAGCTTCCATGAGTGCCGCGTATCGTTCCGGCCACCGCAGCTCCACCATGCGGAACCGCGCTTCCTGTTCCATGTACTTGGACACATCCAGTTTGGGCTCTGGCGAATCCAGCACGAGTGGCGCCTCATCACGGTCCACACGACTGGGATCGTAACGATACAGCGGCCACATCCCACTGTCGATCGCGCGCTTCTGCTGCGTTGGCGACGTCACCAGATCGTAGCCATGTGCGATGCACGGACTGTGCGCGATGATGAGTGACGGGCCCGGGTGGCGCTCCGCTTCCAGGAACACCTCGACGGTTTGCTGGCTGCGTGCCTGCATCGCCACCGCCGCCACGTACACGTGGCCGTAGCTCATCGCCAGCAGCCCCAGGTCTTTCTTTCGGGACGCTTTGCCGGCCGTGGCGAACTTGGCGGCGGCACCGAGCGGGGTGGCCTTGGACGCCTGGCCACCGGTGTTGGAGTACACCTCGGTGTCGAGCACCAGCACATTCACCTTCTTGTGCGACGCCAGCACGTGGTCGAGCCCACCAAATCCGATGTCGTATGCCCAGCCATCGCCGCCGACGATCCAGAGACTGCGCGGCACGAAGTGATGCGACAGCCCGCGCAATGCGATCGATTCCGGAGCCTGATCGTGCGCCAGCCAGGCATCCAGCGTGGCCACGCGGGCCCGTTGTTCGGCGATCCACCGCTCACCGCCCTGCGCCGACAACAGCCCCGTCGCCAGTCCCGCCGGAAGTCGCGGTGCGAGCACCGACAGCAACAGGCGAGCGTGCGCCGCTTGTGTATCCAGCGAGAGGCGCATGCCAAACCCGAACTCCGCATTGTCCTCGAAAAGCGAGTTGGCCCACGCCGGGCCGCGGCCGTGTGCGTCGGTGGTATACGGCGTCGTCGGCAGGTTGCCGCCGTAGATCGACGAGCAGCCGGTCGCGTTGGCCATCACGAGTCGATCACCATAGAGCTGCGTGAGCAGCCGGATGTATGGCGTCTCGCCACAGCCCGCGCACGCACCCGAAAACTCAAACAGTGGCAGTCGGAGTGCGGCGGAGCGTTTGTCGATGGCGATAGCGTCCAATGGCGCGGACTCGATCGTCTCGAAGAAGGCGAAGGCGGCGCGTTCCGTCTCGCGGTGCGCATCGAGTGGTTCCGACATCAGCGCCTTGCGTTTGGGCTGCTTGCGATCTTTGGCTGGGCAGACTTCGATGCACAGTCCGCATCCCGTGCAGTCTTCCGGCGCCACCTGCACGGTGAAGCGCGTGCCTTGCAGCGCCGGATAGATGTCCTGTTCAATGGACTTGAATCCAGCCGGCGCGCCCGCCAGCGCGTCTGGCGTGTACACCCGCGTCTGGATGGCCGCGTGCGGGCAGATCATCGAACAGAAGTTGCATTGGACGCAGAGATCCTCCTGCCAGATCGGAATCTCCTGCGCGATGGCGCGTTTTTCGAACTTGGCCGTACCGGTTGGCCACGTGCCGTCGGGCGGGAACGCGCTCACCGGCAGCAGATCGCCCTGACCTTCCAGCAGCAGGCGTGTCACACGTTTCACGAAGTCGGGCGCGTGCTCCGGAATCAACGGAGCGCGAAGGCGGGACGTGCTGACCGTCGTCGGCAGCGCGACCTCATGCAGGGCAATCAACGCGGACTCGAGCGCGATGATATTGCGCCGCACCACTTCGGGGCCGCGGCGGCCAAATGTCGCCTCGAGGCTCGTGCGAATGTGACGCATCGCTTCGTCCATCGGGAGCACACGCGACAGGAAGAAGAAACACACCTGCATGACCGTGTTGATGCGACGGCCCAACCCCGCCCGCTCCGCGACGCCGTACCCGTCGATGACAAACAGGCGGCATTGTTTCTCCACCAGCTGCCGCTGCAGCTCGAAGGGCAGGGTGTCGAAGAAACGCTCAGGCGGGATGGAGGTGTTCACGAGCACCGTCGAACCCGGCATGGCCGCTGCCAACACATCGCGGCGTTCGAGAAACTCCGGATCGTGAACGGCGACAAACTGCGCGCGCTGAATGCGGTACGTGGACCGGATGGGTCGCGGTCCAAAGCGCAGGTAGGAAATGGTGGTCGATCCGGCTTTGCGCGAGTCGTATTCAAAGTGCCCCTGGGCAAAGCCCGGGGTTTCCTCGCCGATGATCTTGATGGTCGCCTTGTTGGCGGACACCGTGCCATCGGAACCCAAGCCAAAGAAGATGGCGCGCGAGACATCGTTCGGTTCGATGTCCCAGCCGGATTCCACCTCGAGCGACGAGTGGGACACATCGTCACGGATGCCAACCGTGAAGCGCGACTTGGGCGTGCTGCTGGCGAGTTCGTCAAAGACGGCTTTCACCATCGCCGGGGTGAACTCCTTCGACGAGAGCCCATACCGTCCGCCGATCACGCGCGGCATCGACGTACGCGCGCCACGCGCCACCGCGTCGACGAGCGCGGTGGTGATCTCCTGCGCGAGCGGTTCACCTGACGATCCCGGTTCCTTCGTCCGGTCAAGAATCGCGACCGCGCGCGCGCTGGCCGGCAACGCCGCGAGCAGGTGATCGACTGAAAACGGACGGAACAGCCGGACCGTGAGCACGCCGACCCGTTCGCCCTGCGTCATCAGATGTTCGACGGTTTCCTGCGCGCACTGTGCGCCGGAGCCCATCATCACGATGACCCGATCCGCCTCGGGATCACCCGCATATTCGAACAGTCGATAGCGTCGCCCCGTGAGCTGGGCGAAGCGGGCCATCGTTTCATCGAGCAATGCCGGGAAGTGCGCGTAGTACGGTTCGGCCGCTTCGCGACCCTGAAACCAGGCGTCCGGATTCTGCGCGGTGCCGCGTACGGTGGGGTGGTTGGGATCGAGCGCCCGCGCGCGAAAGGCCTGCAACGCCGGTACGTCCAGCAACACTTTCAGTGTGTCGTTGTCCAGCAACGCGACTTTGGTGATTTCGTGCGACGTCCGGAAGCCGTCGAAAAAGTGCATGACGGGCACGCGCGCGCGCAGCGTCACGGCGTGGCCGATGGCCGCGAGGTCCTGCGCTTCCTGCGCGGTGCCGGAGGCGAGCAGCGCAAACCCCGTTCCGCGAGCGGCCATGACGTCGCTGTGGTCGCCAAAGATGGACAGGGCGTGCGTGGCCACTGTGCGCGCTGCGACGTGCATGCAAAAGGGCGTCAGCTCGCCGGCAATCTTGAAGAGATTGGGGAGCATCAGCAGCAAGCCCTGCGAGGCGGTGAAGGTCGTTGTCAGCGCGCCGGTGGTGAGGGCGCCGTGAACCGCTCCCGCCGCACCGCCTTCCGACTGCATCTCGGCGACTTCGGGGACGTTGTCCCACAGGTTGCGCCGGCCATCGGCGGCCCAGGCATCAGCGTGCTCGCCCATCGCGGACGAGGGCGTGATGGGGTAAATGGCGATCACCTCGCTGAGGCGATAGGCCACCGACGCCACGGCTTCATTGGCGTCGAGCGTTTTGAATTTGGCAGGGGAACGCATGTACGCGACGGCTCCGGAAAACGGTATTCCGGATGATCGGGTGCGGCACGCGCCAGCGCTGTCAGGAGAGCGGAGCGCCGTGGCGGGTGATTTCCCCGACCGGCGGGTGCGGCGCAGGTGGCCGGGTGATCGGGGGCATACAAACGAGAAGCGCCGGACATTGTCCGGCGCTTCTCTGTGCCGTCCACGGAGGTTCGTTGCGGCTGAGCCGCGAGAGTCATCGACTCTCTGAGTCCGCGTCAGCACCCGATCGGACGGCAAACGACTTCCGGCCGACGGTGCGTCCCACTCTGTGGTGGGATGTTGCAGCGGGTCAAAGCGCGCGATACCCTCACACTACGCCTCCATGGCATCTGGAGGAACCGGGATCAGACCCCGATCTGCGGGAGACATCGTGGAGGCGTTGCCCTCACTCTGCGCTGATAATGTGCGAACATCTGCCGCGTCACACCAGCGGATTTTCCCTGACACGGCGGTCTCGACATTCAGCACGGATGAGGGCGTTGTGTTAGCGTTGCAGGGCCAATGGTCACTCGGCTGCACGGGGGGCAGCTCCCGAACCGGGTGGTGCGCGACTGCGCGCGTTCTTTTACACGAGATCTCACCGTGCACACGATTCGCCTGGTGTATGCCAGTGACGCCCTCGCCGGGCTCAACTATCGCGATTTTGTCGCCATCATGGAGCGAGCCGGCGAACGCAATCGCGAGCTCACCATCACCGGGATGCTCTGCTACGGCGCTGGCCAGTTTCTCCAGGCGCTCGAAGGGGAACGCGATGTGGTCAACGCGCTCTACCACCGGATCGTGACGGACGGACGGCACACCAACTATCGCCTGCTGTCGGTCGAGGAAATCGAGGAGCGGGCGTTCCCGGAATGGTCCATGAAGATCGTGGACTGGAGTGCCACCGTCTCCGCCCCACGACAGGCGATCCTGCTTCGGCACACGGGCTCGAGTGTGTTTGACCCACGCAACATGACTGCGGCGCACGCCCTCGCGTTTCTCAATGATCTGGCAGCGGCGGAGCGGTTGCTGTTGGAGTAGTGATCACTCGTGCGGAGCACCCGTGGCGTGCCATGCTGGCCGCCAGTCTCGCCAGCATCTGTTTCGGTGCGTCCGTGGTTGCCACACGTTTTGTCGTGGTGCAAACCGATCCGGCGTCGCTGGCGTTCTTGCGCTATCTGATTGCCTCGTGCTGTCTGCTGCCCGTCCTGCTTCGTCCGTCGCGCGCGACGCATGTCCCTGTGGCCTCTGGTGATCTGCTCGGGATCGCGGCGCTTGGCGCACTGTTTTTCGGACTCTTCCCGTGGACCTTCAGTGCGGCGCTGGTTGATCTGCCCTCAACGCGGGTGGCGCTGATCCTCGCCACGATGCCGCTGGTCACGCTGGCGGTGTCGCGGCTGCGCGGCATCGAGCGCATCACCTGGCCAGTCCTCACCGGCCAATGTCTGGCCATGGCCGGCATCGCACTGGCGCTCGACCAGTCGGCGCGACTCACCGATCCGTCGGCGCACGTCTGGCGCGGCGTCGCACTCACGCTGGCCACCGTGTTGTGCGGTGCGATCTACAATGTGTTTTCGCGCCCGTATCTCAAGCGCTACGCGCCACGTCAGGTGACCGCGTGGTCGATGCTCGCGGGCACGGCGGTGCTCGCCCCACTCGCCGCCTCACACGGACTGTTCACCACGTTCCCGTCGTTCACACCCGGTGGATGGTTGGCGCTGGCCTTTCTTGGCACGTTCGGTGGCGCGATCGGATTCTCGCTCTGGATCTGGGCGCTTGAACGTTCGACGCCGTCGCGGGTCGCGGTGTTCATTGCACTCAATCCGGTGACGGCCACGTTTCTTGGCAGTCTGCTGCTGCACGAACCGATCTCCGCCCGCTTTCTGGCGGGGCTTGCCTGCGTCCTTGGCGGCATCCTGCTGGCCAACTGGCAACGACAGCGCTCGATCCAGCCTGCACAGACCTAGGCGCGAGGCCGTACCTCGAGCCATCGCGACTGCACAAGCAGCGCCATCACGGCGACGGTACCCGCCACCATGAGACCTGACGAGGGAATCGCCAACCACGACAGCGACTCCCTGGCCGCACCGGTGCTCCCGAGACTCGGCGCCAGAAATCCGGCCACGAGCCAGAATACGGAGTAGCCCAGACTGCCGACGCCAAGTGCGAGACTGACCAGTTGGGCCACACGCGTTTGAACGCCGAGCGCCACCACGATGAGCATGAGCACCGCGGCCGCGACGCCGAGACTTCCGGCGTGCAAGTGGGCGCGTTGCATGTAACGCCATGATTTGTCGAGCACCGCTGTGATGGGGGCGTCGTCGCCGCGATACACCGTGTCTCGCACGAGTGCCGCTGAGGCACTGAGTCGATTCGTGATCGCCTCCTCGTTGAGACCGAAGATCACACCGAGGAAAAACCCGAACAGGATTGTGGCGACCGCCAACATCAGGCCAGGCACAACGGCACGTAGCGTCGCCGAGTCGAACGGCACGCGGATCTTCGAAGTGTGAGTCATCATGGACGATGTGCTCGACGGGGCACCCCGACAATCGACCGTTCGAGCGACCGCTCGAGCGGCCGCCCGCATCGACGGATTCGGTTCGACGCAATCCGCACCGAAGGCTCTGAATCTTGCGGGCTGTGGGTCGGGGCCCGTAATTCTCCCAGCAATTATCCCACCGACTGGAGGTGCTGTGCGGTATTCGCGCCTGAGCATTCACGCATGTTTGCTGTTGGCCATGCTCCTCTC
>JAGNMU010000168.1 GCA_017991005.1 Gemmatimonadaceae bacterium
GGCGGCCCGTCCGCGGCGGCGCGCCCCTGCCGTCGGGGTCCCCGCTCTATATTGCGTGGGCTTGCTCTCCCGTCCCGTCTCACCACAGCCGTACTGCCTTATGTCGTCCATCAAGGTTCCACCGCTCGGCGAATCGATCGTCGAAGCGACCGTCTCCCGCTGGCTCAAGAAAGAGGGCGACGCGATCGCTCCGGGCGATACGCTCGTGGAGCTCGAGACCGACAAGATCACGGTGGAAGTTCCGGCGCTCGAGGCCGGCGTGCTCTCGGTGCGGCACAAGCAGGAAGGGGATGTCGTGAACGTGGGCGAGAGTCTGGGTGAAGTGACGGCGGGTGGTGCAGCGACGGCGGCGCCGACTGCTCCGGCCGCTGCGCCTGCTGCTGCGCCGGTTACCGCAGCGGCGCCGGAGAGCGGCTCACCCAAGGTGGCCCCGTCGGCAGCGCGACTTGCTACCGAAACGAGTGTGGACCTGACCACGGTGACCGGCACCGGTCGTGGCGGCGTGATTTCGAAGGCAGATGTGCTGGAGTCGCAGGCCGCGCCCGCGACGCCCGCGGCAGCGCCCGTCGTTGCTGCGTCGGCGCCTGCTGCCGCGCCAGTTGCGTCTTCAGCCCCCGCCGTCGCCGCCGGCTCGCGCGAAACGCGCGAGAAGATGACGACGCGTCGCAAGCGTATCGCCGAAAACCTGCTGCAGTCACAGCATCAGACGGCGCACCTGACCACGTTCAACGAGATCGACATGTCGGCGATCTCCGCGTTGCGTGAGCGGCTCAAGGAGCGCGTGGAAAAGGAGCAGGGCGTCAAGCTGTCATTCATGCCGTTCTTTGCGAAGGCGGCGTGTCTCGCGCTCAAAGCGTATCCCGTCGTGAATTCACAGATCGACGGCGACACGGTCATCTACAAGCACTACGTGAACATGGGCATCGCCGTCGCCAGCGATGCCGGACTTGTGGTGCCGAACATCAAGGACGCCGACAGCAAGAGTGTCGTGGAAATCGGCAAGGATATCGGCGCCGTGGCCAAACGCGCGCGTGATGGCAAACTGTCGATGGACGATCTCACCGGCGGCACCTTCACCATCACGAATGGCGGCGTGTTCGGCTCACTCATCTCGACGCCGATCATCAACTATCCGCAGGTTGGCATTCTCGGGCTGCACAAGATCCAGGATCGCCCGATCGCCGTGGACGGACAGGTGGTGATTCGCCCGATGATGTACATCGCACTGTCGTACGATCACCGCATCATCGACGGGCAGCAGGCGGTGTTGTTCCTGGTGCGGTTCAAGGAGCTGATGGAAGATCCGGCGGCGATGCTGGTGTATTGAGCGCAGATCGTCGTCGTTCGCAGCTGAGGTCGTAACGGTCGAGGTTGGCGAAGAATTTTGGGACGGGCCGCGTGTAAACCGCACACGGTGGGCAATCACCGCTCACCATGGGCAAAAGCCGACAATGTTCGACAGAACGTGCACTTGCGCCGCTCACGGGGGACGGCAACAGTGACGTCGAGTTGCTGCTGTCTGGCGAATACGTCGGTTCCGTGCTTGCCCACTTCTTCACGGATGGGATATCAATGCGATGCATGTTGTTACGTGTCATACCAGTATCCATGGCCGCATGTAGAAAGATGGGTGTCGCGGCTCTCGTCGTCTTCGGATTCACGATGATGACGTCCTGCGCCGCTGATACGCTGCTATCCACAGCGGAACACGATGCGTCTCGCCAAACGCAGCAGACCGCCGCTGTTTCCCTGTCCCGTCCAGCTCAGCTTCCGTTTGCGCTGGACGTCACCACCGAGAACCGCGACGTCTGTGTCAATCGCACCGCGTCGTACGGCGCGATCACTGGCGCCTTCAAATCGTGGAGCGCCGGTACCCGCGAGCAGGCATCCGTGACCTATTCGCGACCAGACTCGACCTTGGCCCGCTATCGAACGCTAGCGTTCAGCCGACAGACCAAGCGAGCCACACAGGTTGTCGATTGCGTGCTTCGCGAAGGCAATGATGCTGTCCGGTACCTGGCGCGATGGGCCAATAGAAATGCCGCGGGCGCAATTGCCGATCCCGACGACCTGTCGGCACTCGGTTGGACCGGCGATCAGTGGTGCTTGTACCACTTCGACGGAGACTACATCACGTGCGGAACCACGACGTGTTGGCCCAATGCCGCGTCTGCAAAGTCGAAAGGACGGCGCACGTGGGGTGTTGCAAACGCCTACGAGACGAACGGGTCCAGCTACGATTGCAACAACGGCTGCGACATTTTCTTCGAGAATTCGTGGTTCTACGACTGTGGTGGATCCGGCGGCGATCTGAGCGGAGTAGGAACCAGCGGGGATCCGCCGCCCACGGCCACGCTCAGTTGCTCACCGACCAATCAGTTCAATGCCACCGCAACGTGTGTGCTGGCGATCACGGGCTACGCGGCCGCTGACGACCCGGTCACGTGGACCTTCACCGCCGGCGACATCACTGTCGTCGACACACTTACGAGCCTGACGTGGTCGGGGCCCGTTGTCGTCGGCGGTACCGTCAAGGCCGAGATTGTGGCCAACGGGCAATCGTACTCACCCACGGCGGCGCTGGCCGTCACGCGGCGAAGCGGGTGGACGTGGAGTAGTCAAATCGGCGGACGGCAAGGCACTGCAGGGGAGATCGACGCGTGCGTGGATGCGTCGGGAGCGCTTGGCTTGACCGCTGGTGAGAGCTGCACGTCCGTGTACGTAGGAGGCTTGTTCTCGCCGGTGGTTGTGGCACAAGACAGTGGGTATACGTCTGAGCAGGTGGCTGGGTCGGGGCCGAATGGCGGACTTTGGTTCGTCGATAGTAGTTCGACGACGATGCAGATCCGTACACAGGTGTCACGCCTCTTTCGGTCTGACGGGCCTACGGCGCCGCTCGCTGGCGATTCCGCGATTGTGGCCGCGTGTCTGAGCGCATATGGCAACCTATCTGCGAGGTCGATCTACGCCGTCAATACACAGTGTCATTCGCATGCGGGACTTACGAACTTCCTGGCTTTTGCGTGGGCACACGAAGGTCGCCACATGCAAGCAAATTTGGCGGCCGCCAGACTGACAGCAAACGATTTGCGTCACGAGATGGAGAGTTTGGTAGCGACCAGCGAAGGCGGCTTGACCTTCAAAGTCAAAGATAAGATGGATTCGATTCACGAAAGCATCGTTGCTGCCGGAGGACTGACTCACACAGGCGCGGCGCACTCTTTCTCATTCTGGCGTCCGCTCTCCGGAAATTGGACGTGGGCCACAACGACAATTCTGGACTAGGAGCGATCATGCGTCCAATCGTTCAAGGACTCTCAGTACTAGCCGTGACATGCGCTTTGCTCGCCGTACCACTGAGTGCGTCGGCACAGAGCATCGCTTCCCTCGAAATGAGTCCGCATCCGTCATCTGCACAGGTGGCGCGCCTGCTGCGAGAGCGGCACACGGTGGGACAGGCGCTTGGAGTACTGACGCAACGAAAAGAGCGGCGCCAGCTCGTCGAGCTCGACGAGCTGGCTGATACGCTCACCGCTGTGGCCGTTTCCAAGCTGCCGTCCGACACGCTTCGCAACGCCCGGTTGGCTGCGACAGCGTGTCTGCGAGACGCGGGAATTGGCACAGACGGAACGCCCTACGCTGGCGCTGCCGCGAGGCTGCTTCGGATTGCTGAGTCCGCGACCGACGTGGGAATTCGCGCGGTTGCGATGCGCGCACTGACGTATCAGCCTGACCGGACATCTGCGATTCGCATGCTCGCCGGTGTTGCCAGTTCGCAGAATGTCTCGGCGCACGTGGCCGTCGGGCTCCTGGGTCGAGACACCGGCACGGCCGGACGTGCGGCTCTTCGAGAACTGTACATGCGTCGGGCAGTGACGCAGGAACGTGCGCTATTCGAACTGAACGGGATAGCCTCGCATTATCGATGGGAGTGACCACGCGAGGCTGCACACGAGTGTTGCCGCGCGGGATAGCTCGGCGACCTCGTCGACCAGTGTCACGCTCAGTCCTTCCCGTGATCTGCTCACCACCTGCCTTGCCC
This sequence comes from Gemmatimonadaceae bacterium, assembly GCA_017991005.1. Classification (GTDB taxonomy): domain Bacteria; phylum Gemmatimonadota; class Gemmatimonadetes; order Gemmatimonadales; family Gemmatimonadaceae; genus Gemmatimonas. Next base: position 4,043 of record JAGNMU010000168.1, read on the forward strand.
CACGCTCATGAGGGTAAACATGAACCTCCGGGTGCGCCAATAGACTCCAGACGACTGCTGCGCTCCCTCAGCGCTCTCGCGCTGATCTATGTTGAGTGCGTCGGCTGCGCACTCAGCGCGCAAAGCACCACGATGGAGAGCGCAAGTCACCGCGAGCCCGCACTGATCGCCGGTCAGCTTCGCCTGAATTGACTGTCGCCAAGAGCAGCGGAGATACTTCGTCAACAGGGCACGGCGGTGTCGGCAGCTGTGAAGGCAGGCATTTTCGATACACTGCGATCGTTCATCGTGTATCGATCCTCCGGCTCCGCACTCGAGCTGGCGACACGCTCGGAGGCTATCGGTATCGTCTGTTGGTTTGGACTGCCGGACGGACCGGGCGACCCGTTTCCCGGAACCACGGAGCTGCTGCGGGGGATCATGCTCACTGTGGACGTACCGTCATTGCGCAGCAATGCGCTCTTTTCCCTCTCGCATCAGCCGGATACCGCCCGCTTCGTCGCGATCCTTCGGTCTGCAGCCAGCAGGCGGGATCGTCTCGCGTGGAACGCGGTCCATCACCTTTGGTGGAATCGCGGAGAACGTGGCCGAGCAGCGCTTCGCGAGATCTTCAGAGAGAGAGCGCCGTACAGAACGACGATGCGAGACGCGAACTCGAGTTCTTCGCGTGAAAGGCGGGCTGGCGGAAATGACACCGTTGGACTTCGGGGAGATTGCCATGCCGAGCCATGGTCGATACCTCGCGCTCGTATCACTTTGCGCGTGCAGCAGCGTTGCACCAGTGCACGCTCAATCGCCGACTGCTCCGCCAACCACAGCGCGCCTGTTGGCCGATTTTCGCCAAACTCGGGATTTCGGGCCGATTTCCCAACGTCTTGCGCGGCTTCAAGAGTCGTTCCGCGAGCCGAACTCGGCGGACTGGCGGATTCGTTCTTGGTCATAGCTCTCGCACGCCCCACACGAAACGTGAGCGATGACACACCGAGCCGCGCCGCACAGGCACTGGTGCTCTCGGCCCTGGGCGTCGTAGGCAGTAAGAGAGGCTCACCCTATCAGGGCGGGTTCGAACGACTGAGCCGCATCGCTCGCGACGGTGCTGACAATTCTGCGCGCACGACCGCGATGATCAGGCTGTGCTGGATGCCCGATACGGCTAGTGTGTTTTCCGTGTTCTGAGCGATCGCGATGAAGCAAGACGTCAAGGCGGCGAGCGCCGTGGACAAGCTTTGGAAATCAATGGGCCAGCCGGGATGTAAGCCCTTCGCGAGCTCGACCGCGACTCGTTGGTCACGGAGCCGACGGCGCGACGACAGCTGAACTTCATTGCGCGCAAGTACGGATGGAAATATCTGCGACGGCTTCGCGTCGATTGATACCCTGCCAACCGCAAACCGCCAACCCGCCACCAGAAACAGCACGCAGGGCGAGCTGACCGGCGCGCCTCGGCCTCGGCCGAACAACTTCTTTCAACCGTGTCTGCGCGATCCGGACGCAGCACGTGCGGTGGTCGGTTGACGGGCTGACACGTGTCTGCGGCCGCGGGACCTCCCGGTCGACTGTTTGAGGCTATCGGTTTGCGGTTGGCCGTTGTGAGGGTGACGACCGATGGGTGGTGCCTTGCCGAGTCTCATCGCCGGTGACTTCGTTCCTGCGTGATTGAAACCGCACGCCTCCTGCTCCGCCCGTGGCACCTCGATGACGCCGACGCGCTTGCGCCGCTGCTCGAGGCCAACCACGCCTATGTGCGCGACTGGATTCCGGCGTCGGCGTCGACGCCGGTTGCCGCACCGCTGCTCCGTGAGCGACTCGCGCGATACGCCGACGACTTTGCGGCCAAGCGCGCGTGGCGGTACGCGCTGTTCACGCGCGACACACACGAGCTGATCGGCGAGCTCACGCTCTTTCCTCGCACGTTCGCTTCGCGTGGCGAGCTCGCCGATGCGGACCGGATCGAGATCGGCTACTGGCTGCGTGAAGCAGCGGCAGGCAACGGGTATATCACTGAAGCGTGTACGGCGGCGCTTGAGCTCGCCCGCGCGTATCCGCAGTGTCAGTGCGTGGAGATTCGCGTGGATGTGCGCAACACGCGCAGTGCCGCCGTGTCGCAGCGGTTGGGATTTGCACTGGCCGACACGGTGCAGCAGCCGGTGAGTGCACCAAGCAACGGGAGCATCACGTTGCAGGTGTGGCGCCTAGCCCTCTCCATCACGTCAACCCACCCAACCGCCAACCGCCAACCGACCGCCTGAAACAGCGCGCCGGAAGATTTCACCACCACGCGCGAGTGGCGGCCGCACAACCGCAGACCGTTCCGCTCACGCGCGCGACTCTCTCGTACTCCGTGCTGTTGGCGGTTGATGGGCGGGCTAGGGTGCGGCGCCGCGTGATTGTCCGGCCGATCGTTTCAGGCGATCGGTTGGCGGTGGGCGGTGGGCGGGGTTGGGGGCAAACGGGCGACTGCGCATAGCCCATAAACCACGACGCCCCTCGCAGCAGAGCTGCTCGGGGCGCCGGGCTTCACCAGCACGCGTTTCAATGCGAGGATTGGAGTCGCGGCCAGCGATTGTCTGTATTCGTCCTGCAATCTGGTGGGCACGGGTGACAGTGCCGTTCGTCCTGTTGACGCGACAGCGTCCGCACAGGTAACCCGTCCTTCGGCATGCAACATAGCACGCGGACCTCGAGTGTCACACTGCCGCCGCTTTCGTCACGTCCCCGGGAACGCCACGAATGTGTCACCGTTTCGCCGAGAGCAAACGATTTCCGCTGACGTAGTGTCTATTGCAATGTGGCGATCGACGGCGATTGCCGAGTTTCGGAGACGACGATGGAGACGATTTCAATCACCGGCTGCTGGGAAGGCACGCTGGTTTCGGATCAAGGCGGCGCGACGCTGCCATTTTCACTGCATCACCCGGCGCGCACCGCATCGGCCGCACATAGCCCGATGATGCGCTTTGGGACCGACGATGCCAATTGTGCGCGGCTGCTCGACGGCGCGGCGCGCGCGTTTGTCGCGCTCGTGGATGGGACGCGCGACCCGGTGTCGGGACGGCTGGCTCAGCTACTGGTTGATGCGCGGGTGCGCGGGGATCAGCTCATCGGGCGCTGGTGGCGGAGGGATGAGGAGGGGAGGGTGATTGGGAGTGGGGGGTTGGCGGCGAGGCAGTCGAGGGAGGCGTAGGGCGACTGGGGGCGCCAACTTCTTAGGAAGGACAAAGGGAGGGAGGAACTGATCGAGGGGTCAGGAAGCAGTGACTGCCCCGGGCGTGTCAGGAATTCTGTGTATGAGTCGTGAACAGCCTGTCACGCGAGCATCAGACGATCGCCGAAGAGCAGCTTGAGATGGGGGAAGGCCGCGCGCCAGTACTTGTCGGGCTTGGCCTTCCACTTCTTGCCGATGTTTTGCAGCGCGAGATAGAGGAGCTTGCCCGCCGCCTCATCACTCGGGAAGTGGCCGCGCGTCTTGATCACTTTGCGAATCTGCATGTTCAGGCTTTCGATCGCATTCGTGGTGTAGAGGACGCGGCGCACTTCCAGCGGGTAGGCGAGGGCCGGCGCGATGCGCTCCCAGTGGCGTTCCCAGATGGCGACGATCGGGGCGTGGCGCTGGCCGAGCGGACTGTCGGTAAAGCGCTGGAGCGCGAGCCGCGCGAGCGCTTCCGTCGGCGCTTGATAGATCGCGCGGAGCGCGGCGGCCACCGGCTTGCGCTCGGTCCACGACACATAGTGCAGGCTTTGCCGCACCAGATGCACGACACACTGATGGATCACGGTGTGCGGAAACACGGTCTGCAGCGCGTCCGGCAGCCCCGTCAGGCCATCGATCAGCGCGATGAGGATGTCCGTCACGCCGCGGCTCTGCAGCTCGCGAAACACGCGATGCCAAAACGCGGCGCCTTCCGTCTGCGCGATCCAGAAGCCAAGCACCTCTTTCGTGCCATCGAGCTGCACGCCGAGCGCGAGATACACCGCGCGATTCTGCACCACGCCGTCGGCGCGGATCTTCACGCGCAGCGCATCAAACGCGACGGCCACATACGTCGCCTCGAGCGGCCGCTGCTGCCACGTCTCGACCTCCGCGAGCACTTCGCTCGTGATCGTGCTGATCAGGTCGGGCGACACGGGGATCTGATAGCGCTCCTCGAGAAACGCCTGGAGCTCCCGCGTGCTGAGGCCGCGGGCGTACAGCATCAGCACCGTCTCATCAAAGCCGGGCAAACGGCGCGCGCCCTTCGGCACAAACTGCGGGGCAAAACTGCCGTCGCGATCGCGCGGAATATCGAGCGCAATCGGCCCGCTCTCCGTCAGCAACGACTTCGGCGTGGACCCATTGCGCGCATTGCCATCGGGGCCGCGCTCGCCGCCCGCGGGATAGCCCAGGTGATGCGTGAGCTCGGCCTTGAGCACGCGCTCCGCCATCGCCTTTTGCAACTGCCGCCAGACCAGCTGAAAGTCGGCCGC
>JAGNMU010000169.1 GCA_017991005.1 Gemmatimonadaceae bacterium
AGGTGGCCGTCGCCAACTCCGGCTGTCATGACAACCGCATGGACAAGATCTGGTGGAACGAAGCGTGGATGGGCGAGATCGGTCCGCACTACGAAGCCAACTCCAACGTCACCGCGGCCAAGAACTTGAAGGGCCATCTCTATCTCACCGTGGGTGAGATGGACACCAACGTCGATCCGTCGTCCACCATGCAGGTGGCGAACGCACTCATCGCAGCGGGCAAGGACTTTGATCTGCTCGTGGTCCCCAACGGCGGGCACGGTGCCACTGGCCCCGATGGCACACGTCGCCGCAACGACTTCTTTGTGCGCTGGCTGTACGGCATCACACCGCCCGACTGGAACTCCGGCATTTCGCTGCGTGCACCGGCGGCCACCACGGGCGCTCCGGCGGCACGGAGCGGCGGCTTCGAATTCCCCAGTGACGAGATGCCGCCGCGCGGGTTCTTCGATGAGGATCCGAGCTTTTCGGGCTCGCTGCTCTGGTGGTACTAGGTAGATCTGGAGCGTCGCGGCAGAGACGCGTGCGTCGTGGCTACTCTCGCTTGCCCGACGCGGCGTCACGCGCCACCTGCACGGCGCGCGTGAGTACGGGATCCGAACCACGCAGGATGTCGTCGGTCCTGCGCGCCGTCTCAATGTCCGGCAGTGTGCCACGCCCTTTCGGGCCTGGTCGCACAGCGTTCACGTAGCCGTACATCTGCACGAACACCTTGATGCGCGAGTTCGGCAGAATGACCGTTGCATTGAGCCCCGACGTGTTGCCTTCGTACGTGCCGCCGGTTTCTTCACCGATGAACGTCGCGCGGTTCATGTTGCGCAACACGGCAGTCACATCGGCTGAAGTCGAGAAGGTGCCGCCATCGATGAGCACAACGAGCGTGCCGAGGAACGGACGAGCGGCGGGCCGCTGCTCGGCAACACCTTCGTGCAGTTCGCGCTTCACGCGAAAGCCGCCACCGGGATGCGGCGTCGTGCCGGCTTTTGTCGACTCGAAGGTGCGCGGAAGCCAGGTGGCGAACGATGGCGCGATGGTGGTGAGATGGATATGGTCGAAGTATCGGAACGGTTTGTTGGTGAAGTGCGCCACGAGATTGGCACCGTACAAATCCACACCGCCACCGTTGCCGCGCAGATCGAGGATCATCGCGGTCGTGCGCCGCTCGACTGCGAGCGCAATTGCCGAGTCGAGCGACGCGACGAAACCGTTCCCGACGAATGAGCGAACTTTGAGCAGCGCCACCTCTGCATCGCCGACGAGGCGGAGCGAGATGTTCTCCGCTGGTTCCGCGAGCGTCGCCATTCCGCTTCGGTACGCAGCATTGACGGGGTTGTTGGCCGTGCGTGTGGCGGCAAGTACGCCCGGCAGTGTTGTGGATATCTGTTTCCCGTCACTCGTGCGCGCGACGATGGCATACTGTGACGACGTGTCGATGGACATCCAGTAGCGAAACGGGAACGAACTGTTGAACGTGGCGCGCCGCCCGGTTTCGATGAATCCATCGCGACGGATCGTCGGCATGATGCGCCGCTGCAGTTCGTCTACGTCGTGGCTATTGATGGACACGATCTCCATCCCCGGGCGAACGGTGCTGTCGTTGGGCGTGTCGTTCGACGTCACCACGAGCCGTGTTCCCTCGAGCGCCACCTTGAGTGGAAATCGCAGCGCCCGATCAAGCTCGGCCGTCGTCGAATCATCCTGATCAGCACGCGCGTGTCCATCACCCGTGGCCGCGAGCATTTCGTTGACGAGACCAAAGAACTCGCGCCGCGTCAACTCGCGATTGGCGCGCGCGCGAATGGCGTCAAACGCGCGGTCGAGCTCAGGCTTTGGCGTGAATCGGTACAGCGCCCCGTGCGCCTCCTCCAGCGACTTCCGCGCGACGTCGAGGTCCTGCTGGGCCTGTGCGGCGGACAATCTTGCCGGTATGGGCTGTGCCGGGGTGGCCGTTGCCGGATTGGCCTGTGCCGCCGCCTGCGTGGAAAGAGCCACACACAGCGCCGCCGCGACGACAAGCCGATATGGTGGAATGTTCATCATCGTTCGACGTCGCGAGGCGGGAATTGGTTTGACAGCGACACGGAAGGGCCCGCCAGATGAGCCCCCGACAGCTCAGGATTCCGCGCGAGCGGTGTCACTTGAGGTATTCCGTTATGGGTATACGTTTCCCCCATGCCTCGCGCCGCCACCACGTCCGACCCGTTCAACGCCATCGCCGAACCCCGCCGCCGCGACATCCTCACACTGCTCGCCGCCGACGAGCGGCCGGTGAACGACATCGCCGACGCACTCGAGATGGGACAGCCGTCGGTGTCCAAACACCTGCGTGTGCTGCTCGAGGTAGGGCTGGTGGAGGTGCGCCGAGACGGGCGTCAGGCGTTCTACCGCACCAACGCCGCACAACTCAAAGCCGTGCACGACTGGACCCAGCGCTTCGAACGGTATTGGCAGCATCAGCTCCTGCGTGTGAAGGAGCGCGCCGAACAGAAGTCGGCGCAGAGGGCGGCGCCCAAATCCGTCCCGCCCTCGACACCCCCCAGGAAGTAGCGCAACACCTCACCCGCTCCGGAGCACCCGTATGGTCACGCTCGTCTCCCCATTTGCCGACATGACGCTCGATGTCACACAGGAAACTCGTGTGCATGCGTCCATCGAAGACACCTTTGCCGCGCTGCTCGAAGAACTGGGCCCCGACAATCGCGGCATGGGCGACGCGCCGATGCCCATGGTGCTCGAAGCGCGTCCCGGTGGCCGCTGGTATCGCGATCTGGGCAACGACAACGGACACTGCTGGGGTACGGTGCAGGCCATTCGCGCGCCCAACCTGCTGGAAATCTGCGGCCCGCTCATGATGTCGTTTGCGGTTGCGTCCAATGTGCAGTATCGCCTGAAGGCCGACGGCGACGTCACGGTGCTGACGCTGCACCATACCGCACTGGGCATGTTCCCCGATGGCTATCGCGACGCACTCACGCAGGGCTGGAGCGGCATCGCCACGCGCCTGGCTGCGCGCTTCACGCGCTGACACACCTCGTCTCCTCATTCGCCTCACCACTCGTCACCCCACCGGAGCCGCACGATGTCGATTGCCGATACGCTGATTCAGGAACTCGAGATGGAAGCCGCTACCACGCGGCGTGTGCTGGAGCGCGTGCCCGATGCGCATCTCGCGTGGGCGCCACATGCCAAGTCACGCACACTCGGCCAGCTCGCCATGCACATCGCCGTCAATCCGGCCGGCGTGAGCACCATTGCAGCGCAGAACCCCGCCGACCTGCCCGGCTTCGGGGACATCACCCCGTCGTCCACGGCCGAAGTGCTCGCAGCGCTCGACACCAGCGTCGTCACAGCCAAACAGGTGCTGAGCGGCTTCAGCGACGAGTCCCTGGCCGAGATCTGGCACGCGCGCGTGGGCGGCGTCGTGATCATGTCCATGCCGCGCATAGTCTTCCTGCGCACGGTGCTACTCAGTCATTGGTACCACCACCGCGGCCAGCTCTCGGTGTATCTGCGCCTGCTCGATGTCCCGCTGCCGTCGATCTATGGTCCGAGTGCGGATGAGAATCCGTTTATGTAGTTCCGCGACAATTCGGAGCCTCCCGCCGCCGATGGCCGATCGCGTTTAACCGATAGCGTTGTTCACGTTGCGCGAAGCCAGTTGTCATCCGCTCCGAGTATGGTCATCGTAGTGTACCCACTTCAATTCGGGGATCGCACGATGCGGCACTTCGACGGGACTCACCGTGTCCCCGCAGCACGAGAGGTTTCTGCCAGAGCGTTCAAGGCAGCCTGCTCAGAGTTGATTGAGACGGTTGCTCGCACGCGATCCGAACTCATTGTGACAAAGCACGGCCGTCCTGTGGTACGGATGTGCCCGATTGATGCGGCTGGATCATCGCCAGTCGGGTTTCTGGCGGGGACGATTGTCGGCCACGGAGACATTGTGCCAGCCGATGTCGCGAGCTGGTCGGAGTCGCCGACCGATCCGCTGGCGCCACGCCGCAATCGTTAGCGGAACTCCCGACTACGCGACGCTCGCGGGTGAGCATCTCGTGCTGGATCCGAGCCTGCTACCGCTCGCGCGACATATCGCGCCTCAGCTCCCCCGCGCCCGCAGCCGCGCCCCCTCTCGCAGTCCCCAGACCCCCAGCGTCAGCGCGCCGATCGCCACTAACGCGTAGAGGCCAATCGAGACCCAGAACATCGCCGGGTCGTCGGCCTGCGAAATGATCCGCTGAAACGTCGTGCGTTTGGCGGGCAGAAACGTCACCCCGGTCATGATTCCGCGTGCGACGAGCCATGTCATGCCAAGCGCCACCAGCATCATGAACACAATCGCGATGCGAAGGGCGCGCATTTGCGACGGCGTTGCGCCAAACGGGTCGTTTGTCATCTCACGGTTTTTTCACGAACGCCATCACCTCCGCGAACCCGCTGTCCGCACTCGCCCAACTCGCGTTGGCCTCCAGCATCTCCCGGAACGTCTGCCCGCTGAGCGTGCGCCCCTGCCGAAAGTCCACGCCACGCTGCAAGAGCATCATCACCAGCGGCCAATTGCGCGCATCGGCGGCGTAGAACAACACGCCGCCGGTGCCACGGTTTCCCGTTGCGCTGAGATCGGCGCCGTGCTCGATCAGCATCGTCATCACCTCGGGCGCGATGCCGTTCCCCGCTGCGGTGAAGAAGACCGGGGTCCCGCTCGAGTTGATCGTGTTGGGATTCGCGCCTGCCTCGATCAGCATGCGTGCCGGTGCGGGTCCCGACTTGGCTGCCGTTTGCAGCGCCATCTCGAGAGGCAGTTCGTACGCAGTGCCTTTGTTGGGATCCGCCTTTGCCGCCAGCAGGAGGCGCAGCACGTCATGCTGCGTGGGTGTCTCGCGCAGCTGACGCAGTGACGCAATGAGCAGCGTCGTTTCCTGCAATCCTTGCGCGTTCACATCCACCGACGGCAGCATCGCGGCGACCGTCGCCGTATCGTTGCGCCGAATCGCTTCCGCAATCTCGCGCGATGGGCCGGCTCTGAAAAACGTCAGCTCGCCCTTCTCATTCATGTTGGCGGCCAGTTGCGCATCGGAATACGCCTTGGTGCCCGCCAGAATCAGCAGCGGCGCCGCCACCAACAAGAAGGCCAGCCCACGCATCATCGGCGAGCCGGCCTTCACGAACAGCAACACCGACAGCACCAGCGGAATGCCCGGCAGCACCAGCAGATACAGCGCCACCATCAGCGGATTGGTCTTGGCACTCCCCGCTGCCGCGAGCCCCAGCACAAACAGCAGCCCGATCCCCGCCGTATCGAGCGCCACCAATCCCCAGAACACGAGTTTGATCAGCATCTCGACATCGGCCAGAGGAAGGTGCGCCTATTACTTCTTGACAATCACCGTGATCGTATCCCGCTTCACATTCGTCATCGGCACGTGATCTCCGCCCGCGAAGATCGCGATGATGCGGTGTGAACCCGGCGTCAGTGAATCCATCACGCGTTCGGTGGCGCCGTTGCCCATGTGAATCACCACCGGCATGGCCGGAAGCGGCGCCGTATCGGCCGGCGCATCGCCGTCCACCATCAGGTGATGGTGCCCTTTGCCGGGTTCACTGGTCCCAGTGGCGGCGATCACTTCAACACCCGTCGCCTCGAGCTTGAGCGTAAACGGCAATGCGACCGTATCGCCATCAGCCGGCGATGCGATCGTCACGGCGGGTTCCACAGCCGGCGCCGCGGCCGGGGCCATCGCCGCAGTGTCAGCGGCCGGCGCCTTCTCGCCAGAGCCACACGCTGCAGCAAGTCCAACAGACACGATCGCAACAATCACGGAGGCTCTACGCACAGGCGGGTTCTCAGTCAGGGTGGCAGGAGCGGACGGGTCTAAGAATGGCGCGCGGACGGCGCATTGCCAACATCATGATCCGAAATCGCGCCAGTGACCTCGTCCTGGTGCATCCGGCTGACGGCCCCAGTACGCCACTGACACGTCGCTAGCACGTCTTTTGATCGTCTCTAGTACGTCGGCACCTTCGGATCCACGTCGGCGCTCCACCGCAGGATCCCACCGGCCAGGTTGGTGACGCGCGAAAATCCGGCCGCCTCAAGCTGCTTCGCCGCCGTCAGACTGCGCTTGCCGCTCCGGCACATCACCACGATGTGGCGCGCCGGGTCGAGTGTTTCCATCGCGGTCGCGATTGTCCCAAGCGGGATCAGCCGCGCCCCCGGCACACTCGCGATCTCGGCCTCATACGGCTCTCGCACATCGATCAGGTCGAAGTCGTCACCACGGGCCAGCGCCGCCGCCAACTCGGTCGGCGTCATCTCCGGAATTCCGTCAGTGGTCATCTCGGTCGTCTCTCCTCGAACTCCGCAGAATTCGTCGTAGTCGATCAATTCGGTGATCGTCCGCGTACCACACGCCGGACAGTTGGGGTCCTTGCGAATGCGCACGGTGTGAAAGCTCATGCCGAGTGCATCCACCAGCAGCAGACGCCCCACCAGCGATTCGCCCACACCGAGGATGAGTTTGATGGTTTCGGTGGCCTGAATGGTGCCCACCAAACCCGGCAGCACGCCCAGCACACCGCCTTCCGCGCAGCTCGGCACCATCCCCGGCGGCGGTGGCGTGGGATAGAGACACCGGTAGCACGGGCCGTCGGCCGCGGCAAACACCGATGCCTGTCCGTCAAACCGGAAGATCGACCCATACACATTCGGCTTGCCGAGCAGCACACACGCGTCGTTCGTGAGGTAGCGGGTGGCAAAGTTGTCCGTGCCATCCACCACGATGTCGTAGTCGCGCAGAATGTCGAGCGCGTTGGCCGATGTCAGTCGTGTTTCGTGCGTGATGAGCTGCACATGCGGGTTGACGTCATGCAACCGGTCACGCGCCGAGTCGAGTTTGGCACGCCCCACATCACGCGTGCCATGCAGAATCTGTCGCTGCAGGTTGGTGACATCGACCACATCGAAATCGACCAAGCCGAGTGTGCCCACACCGGCGGCCGCGAGATACAGTGCGGTCGGTGACCCCAGCCCACCGGCGCCCACCAGCAACACGCGCGCCGCCTTGAGTCGCTGTTGCCCGACAGGACCCACGGCCGGCAGGGACAGATGTCGGCTGTATCGGATCAGTTCGTCGGACGACAGCGCCGGAAGCGCCGCGTCATCCACGCGGTGATGTGAGTTCAGGTCGGACACAGGACGGCCCCAGGGACAGGAACAGCGGCACGCATGAACGGCTGCGCTGTAGGAGTGTGTGCAGGTGCATTGCGATGCGCAACGCGTCGTGCGCAAAGCGTCGTGCGCACCGCGGAACCGTGAACAGCATGTGGATCGCGGAGACGCAGAGGCGCAGAGGCCCGGGTCGACAAGATGTGTGTGTTTTCCCTTCACTTTTGAGAGGGATTGGCTGCGATCCCGCCGAAAGCTGGCCTCCGCGCCTCTGCGTCTCCGCGATTCACCCGCAGTTCGCCTACACGCCGAGGCCGCACGCCGAGGCCGCACGCCAAGGCCGCACGCCAAGGCCGCTAGCCGCGCCGCATTCGACAGCCGCGGTACCTGCCCCTATCGTTTCTGTCGCACACAGTTCATCAACGAGAGGAAACGACGACATGAGCCGAGTACGGGTGCTGGTCGGTACGCGGAAGGGCGCGTTCATCCTGGAGTCGGATGGCAAACGCGAATCATGGACCGTCAACGGTCCGCACTTTCCCGGCTGGGAGATGTACCACATCAAGGGTTCGCCGGTTGATCCGAACCGACTGTACGCGTCGCAGTCGAGCGGATGGTTTGGGCAGATCATCCAGCGCTCCGACGATGGCGGCGTGTCATGGCGGCCGATGGACAACACGTTCACCTATGCCACGCAGCCCGGCACGCATATGTGGTACGACGGCACGCCGCATCCGTGGGAGTTCAAACGTGTGTGGCATCTCGAGCCCTCGCTCACCAATCCCGATCATGTGTACGCCGGCGTCGAAGACGCCGCGATTTTTGAATCGTTTGACGGTGGCGCAAGCTGGGGTGAACTCGTCGGACTGCGCGGCCATGGGTCAGGATCGCAGTGGCAGCCGGGCGCCGGCGGATTGTGCCTGCACACCATCGTGCTCGATCCGTCCAATGCCAAACGTTTGTTCATCGCCATCTCCGCGGCGGGCGCGTTTCGCACCGACGATGGCGGCACCACGTGGACGCCGATCAACAAGGGGCTACGCTCCGGACAGATTCCCGATGAGGACGCCGAAGTCGGACACTGTGTGCATCGCATCGCCATGCTCCGTCGCGTCCCAACACGTTGTTCATGCAGAAGCACTGGGACGTGATGCGGAGTGACGATGGTGGCGACCACTGGCACGAGATCAGCGGCAACCTGCGCAGCGATTTCGGCTTCCCCATCGATGTACACGCACACGAACCGGAAACGATCTACGTGGTGCCCATCACCAGCGATGCGCATCATTTTCCGCCCGAAGGCA
>JAGNMU010000170.1 GCA_017991005.1 Gemmatimonadaceae bacterium
CGGTATGCCCTGCGCCCGTTCAAAAAGGGCGCCTTTGTGCTGGCCATCGGGTCGGGCGCGCCCATCGTGCCCGTGGTGATTCACGGGACCATCGCGGTCAACCCGCGGGGAGAATTCCGCGCCTCTCCCGGCGTGGTGAACCTGCATCTCCTCGAGCCCATCCCCACGGCCGGGATGACCTACGATGATCGCGACACACTCGCCGAGACCGTCCGTCATCGTATGGCCGACTGCCTCCGCGAGGTCTACAGTATCGAGCCTGCCCTCGAGCCCCGCCTCGCCGAGCGCCCCAATACCGCCACCCCCGAACTCTCGATGTAGCTTTAAGGTCTGTCGCTAGCCGTCGCTTTAGCGCGAGCCGATAGCCGATAGCCACAACCGATAGCGCAGTTGCTGTTCCTCCACCGCCTCCCCCTCTCATGTCCACTATTGTCTCCGTCTCCGCCCGCGAAATCCTCGACTCGCGCGGCAATCCCACCGTCGAAGTCGACGTGATTCTCGAAACCGGCAGTGCGGGTCGTGCCGCCGTGCCAAGCGGTGCCAGCACCGGCGAACGCGAGGCGGTCGAACTGCGTGATGGTGACGCGGAGCGATACGGCGGCAAGGGTGTGCTGGCCGCGGTGAACAACGTCAACACCGAAATTTCGCAGGCGCTCGAAGGCATGGACGCCACCGATCAGATCGCGATCGATCGCGCGATGATCGAACTCGATGGCACCGAAAACAAAGGCCGCTTGGGCGCCAATGCGCTGCTGGGCGTCTCGATGGCCGTTGCACGCGCCGGCGCGATGGAAGTGGGGTTGCCGCTCTATCGTTATCTGGGCGGACCGATGGCGCGCACGATGCCGGTGCCGATGATGAACATCCTGAACGGCGGCGCGCATGCCACCAACACGGTGGACTTTCAGGAATTCATGATCGTGCCCGTTGGCGCTGATTCCTTCGCGGAAGGCCTGCGCATGGGCACGCAGGTGTTTCATGCACTCAAGAAGGTGCTGGTCGCGCGCAAGCTCAGCACCGGCGTGGGCGACGAAGGCGGATTCGCGCCCAACCTGGGCAGCGATGAAGACGCGCTCAAGATCATCATCGAAGCCATCGAAGCGGCCGGCATGCAGCCGGGGCAGGACATCGCACTCGCGCTCGACGTCGCGGCCAGTGAACTGTTCCGCAACGGACAGTACACGTTCCACAAGAGTGGCGCGGCAGCGCGCAGCCCGCAGGCGATGGTCGATCTGTACGAGGGATGGCTCAGCGAGTATCCCATCGTCTCCATCGAAGACGGCATGGCCGAAAACGATTGGGATGGATGGAAGTTGCTGACGGAGCGCATCGGCGATCGCTGCCAGCTGGTGGGTGATGATCTCTTCTGCACCAACAGCGAGATTCTCGCGCGTGGCATCGAGCAGGAAGTCGCCAACGCGATTCTCGTGAAAGTGAATCAGATCGGCACCCTCACCGAAACGCTCGAAGCGATGGAGCTGGCCAAGGCGGCCGGGTACAACTCCATCATCTCGCACCGTTCCGGCGAAACCGAAGACACGTTCATCGCCGATCTTGCGGTGGCCACGCAGGCCGGCCAGATCAAGACCGGTGCGCCGTCACGCAGCGATCGTGTGGCGAAGTACAATCAGCTGCTGCGCATTGAAGAGCAGTTGGAAGACTACGCCGAGTATCCCGGCGGTTCGCTGTTCGGCCTCTGATTCAGGAGTAACGCACGATGCCTGCTGCCAAAAGCAAACCGGGTCGCGTGTGGCTGCGCCGTCTCGCCTGGGGCGCGGGCATCGTCGCGGCGGTCGTGTTCACCATCGAAGGTGGTGAATACGGCACACGCGATCTCTTCTCGCAGAAGGCGCGTAAGTCGCAGTTGGACGCCGAGGTCGCGCAGCTCAAGTCGGAAGTCGATTCGCTGCGCGCCGAGCTCAAGGCACTCCAGACGGACGATGTGCGACTCGAGCGGATGGCGCGCGAGGAGTACGGCATGGTGAAGGGGAGCAAGGAGTTGCTGTACTGGGTGGGTGATGGGCGCACGCCGGCGCGGGATACGACGAAGTAGGCCGAGTGTTGGGCGATAATAGGTGTCGTGATGAGCCCGGCAGGGGTTGACTCACAGTGTCCGGTCGCTAGCTTCTCCTGACTGCCGCGGGGTGGAGCAGCCTGGTAGCTCGTCGGGCTCATAACCCGAAGGTCGCGGGTTCAAATCCCGCCCCCGCCATAGTGAAGTCTGAAGGAGTTATCGCATCGGCCGGTCCTACCAGGGCCGGCCGTTTGCGTCCCGGCCCAAAGCCGGAAAAGAAGTGGGGCAGGGTAGCTCAGCTGGTCAGAGCGCACGACTCATAATCGTGAGGTCGGGGGTTCGAGCCCCCCCCCTGCTATCGGCGACAAAAAAGGCCACCCAATGGGTGGCCTTTTTTTGTCGCCGACTGAAAACCGAACACTCCCACTGACAACCCAGCACTAAGCGGTTGTCCGACCACTGACAAACTGACAACCGTTGTTCGTCCCACCGCTGTCGTTCAGTTGTCAGTGAGTTATGTCAGTCCAAGTAATCAGTCATCAGCCAACCGCTAAGTCGTGGGTCTTCAGTTCGGGCTCTCAGTTTTCAGTCCACTGAAAACCGACGACTCCCACTGACAACCCAGCACTCAGCCGTTGTCCGACAACTAACAAACTGACAACCGTTGTTCGTCCCATCGCTGTCGTTCAGTTGTCAGTGAGTTATGTCAGTCCAAGTAATCAGTCATCAGCCAACCGCTAAGTCGTGGGTCTTCAGTTCGGGCTCTCAGTTTTCAGTCCACTAAAAACTGACAACTCCCACTGACAACCCAGCACTCAGCCGTTGTCCGACAACTAACAAACTGACACCTGTAGTTCGAAAGCAGCCTCTAGCGAGGAATTGCCCCCTCCCCTCACTTTAGCCGCCGACCCTCTCCCCGAGTCCGCTCATTCCGCCCAACGCCCCCTCCGCACCGCCGCGCACGGCCGAGACGCTCTATCTCGCCTGTATCGCCGGCCCCGATCGCGGCAAACGCGTGCGGATCGACAGCGAGCCCATTCGCATCGGCAGCACGCCCGACTGCAATCTGCTCACCGACGATCCCGACATTGTCGGCGAGTTCGTGCGGGCGCGGCAGGTGGGTACGCGGGTGCACCTCGATGCGCTGCAAGCGATGCTGCCGTTCGTCGATGGCCATGCCGTGCCGCAAGCGGAGCTCCTCCCGTGGCAGCAGGTGCGCATGGGACGTTCGCTCTGGGAAGTGCACTCCACCGTGGGTGCCACGTCGGTCTTCGACTTCGTGCATCGCGTCGGTGATCATCTCTCCAATGCGGCGGGCATCGAAAAACCCGCGGAGTGGAATGCGCGCGAGATGTTCACCGAGGTGGCCAAGCGACATGAAGACGAGGAGATCGAAGCGTACTTCACCGTCGGGACCACCTTCACCACGCCCTCGCTCTCGGAGATCGACGCGCGCTGGCCCAAGCCGTGGGTGTTCCTGCGCGTCTGCGCACTGTCACTCGCGCTCTACTTCGGCTTCACCTTCGCCTGGAACACCTTCGAGAACGTCAATCTCATTCCCGGCCTGATCATGATTGGGTCGGTGGCGGTGCCATTGTCGCTGCTGATCTTCTTTTTTGAAGTCAACGTCCCGCGCAATATCTCGC
This sequence comes from Gemmatimonadaceae bacterium, assembly GCA_017991005.1. Taxonomy (GTDB): domain Bacteria; phylum Gemmatimonadota; class Gemmatimonadetes; order Gemmatimonadales; family Gemmatimonadaceae; genus Gemmatimonas. The sequence goes on from JAGNMU010000170.1 coordinate 3,661, forward strand.
TTTATCAGGTGATCCGGCTGCTGCTCACTGGCGGGATTGTCTCGATCATCATTTCACTGTTTCTCTTCGACTGGACACGCTCCGTGTCCAACTGGCTGGGCGCCGCCAGCGCCGGCATCGTTGAAGAAACCGGCAAAGTGCTCACGCTGCTGCTGGTGGTTCGCAAACCGCGCTTTCGCTGGACGCTCAACGGCCTGCTGCTTGGCGCCACAGTCGGTACCGGGTTTGCCGTGTTCGAATCGGCTGGCTACGCGTTGCGTGCGGCGCTCAGCGATGGCGGCATTCCGGCCATGCGCGACATGATCTTCCAGCGCGGGGTGCTCAGTCTGCTGGGCGGACATGTGCTGTGGACGGGCCTTGCCGGCGCCGCGCTCTGGCGCGTGCGCGATGATCAGCCGTTCCAGCGCGAGATGCTCACCGACCCGCGATTCTTGCGCGTGCTTGGCATGTGCGTGGCGATGCACATGCTGTGGAATTCCGGGCTCACGTTTCCGGTGCTTGGCCTGTACGGAAAATATTTCGCACTGGGCGCCGCCGCGTGGTTGCTGGTGCTCGGCATGATCCAAAGCGGACTACGTCAGATCCGCGACGCACAGGGACGAGAAGCCATTCGGCGGAGTGGAGCGAATCCCGTCGCGTCGGCCGCGTAGAGAAACTCACGACAAATTCGTCGCGTACTTTTTCGGACGTGAACTCCCCACACTCCGAGAGAAACGATGACTGCTGAGATACTCATCCTCCGACTGATTCATGTGGTGGGCGGTGTTGTCTGGGTCGGTGGCGCCACCTACATCGCCTTCGCACTCGCCCCCGCCATCGGCGCGGCGGGTCCCGCAGGCGCCCCGGTGATGGCCAACGTCGCGCGCACCAAACTGTTCATCTGGCTGCCGACCATCGCCGTGCTTACGATGCTGGCCGGCGTGCGGCTCATGCAGCTCACCTCGCACAGCATGTCGTCGGCGTATTTCGCGTCCGGTCCCGGTCAGGGATATAGCGCAGGCGCGGTGTGCGGGCTGATCGGATTCTGCGTGGCCATGCTCATCGCCCGTCCCTCAATGCGAAAGGCCGGCATGCTGATGGCCAGCAAGGCCACCGCGCCGGAATCGTCGCATGCGGGCATCGATGCGCAGGTGGCGGCGCTTCGCGTACGCGGGGCGCAGGCGGGGGTGGTGTCGAGTGTGTTGCTGCTGCTCGCGACGGCGGCGATGGCGGTGGCCCGGTATCTCTGACCTCGCCGCGATGGCGAGGCAGATGCGCCCTCGCGCCGAGCCGGTCCTCGCGTAGCTTCTCCTCCGCGCGGTCAACCTGTTGATCCATCGATCACACCGGAGAGACGAAGTGCCCGTTCTCAAGCTCGACATGATCCAAACGCTGGCGTTGGCCTCTGTCGTCCTGTTCATGGGATACGGCGTCCGCAAGCGCGTTGGGGTGCTTGATCGCTTCAATATTCCGGCGCCGGTCATCGGTGGCTTTCTGTTTGCGGCCCTGGCACTCGCGCTGCGCCAGACGAGTGTGCTGTCGTTTGAATTCACCACGACGCTGCAATCACCGCTGATGGTGGCGTTTTTTACCACGATTGGCCTCGCCGCCAGCCTCGGCCTGCTGCGCATCGGCGGGCCACAGGTGCTGCTCTTCTGGGCGCTGGCCTCACTGCTGGCGGTGATGCAAAACGGCGTGGGGATCGCACTCGCCAAAGTGCTCGGCGTCAATCCGCTGCTGGGACTGATCACCGGGTCCATCACCATGACTGGCGGTCACGGTACCGGCGCGGCGTTTGGAAAAGTGCTCGAAGAGCAATACGCATTCCCCGGCGCGGTGACACTGGCGATGGCCGCCGCAACCTTTGGGCTGGTGAGCGGTGGACTCATCGGTGGCCCCATCGGCACGAGACTCATCACACGGAATCGTCTCACGGCGACACCGGCGAGTGGATCGGCGGGCGCTCCGTCGGGCGCCGCGCTTGACCTGAGCAACGCATCGCTCGATTCGGAGATCGATACCGAACCGGCGGGTGAGGCGGCGACGGCGTACACGTTGCTCAAGACGCTCACGATCATTCTTATCGCGATGTGGGCGGGATCGATGCTCAGCACGTGGCTGGGACAGTTCATCACGCTGCCAGGCTACATCGGCGCCATGTTGTGCGCGGCCGTCATCCGGAACGTCGCGGACTTCACCGGACTCGTGAAACTCGAGCAACGTTCGGTGGACGACATCGGCACGATTGCGCTGTCCCTGTTCCTGTCGATGGCGTTGATGTCGCTCAAGCTCTGGGAGCTGCTCGATCTCGCGCTGCCGATGTTTGTCATCTTGATGGCCCAGGTCATGATGATGGCCGCGTTCGCGTACTTCGTGACCTACCGCTTCATGGGGCGCGACTATGACGCCGCCGTCATGGCCGGCGGACACTGCGGCTTTGGCCTTGGCGCCACGCCCAACGCCGTAGCAAACATGACCTCGTTAACCGAGCGATTCGGCGCTGCCCCGCGCGCGTTTCTCGTTCTGCCAATGGTCGGAGCGTTCTTCATCGACTTCAGTAACGCGCTCGTCATTACGACCTATCTCAATTTTCTCAAGTAGTCAGCGCGCTCGGCCCGCGTGCTCCCAGACCGCAGGGAGCACGCGCCGAACGCTGCTACTTCCAGGTGTAGCGCGTCACCACGTCCGTCCGCACACTCGTCGGCGGCACGTTCATCGCAGGTGCACCGGGTGCTTCCACGCGGGTCTCGACCGTCTGCTCAACCAGACGTGATGTGGCGGCATCGTACACCAGCGCCATCGAGATCGTGGTGATCGGAATCGGGATCTGATCGATCATCGACTCATCGTCAACGCCCATTTGTTTGAGCATCTGCACCATCGCACGGCGGAGCCCGGCCTTGTCGACGTCAATGCCGGACGTGAAGCGCCAGCAGTTGGCCACGGTGCTCCCCGTTGGGCAGCTCACCGCACCCGCGTAGCGCATGATCTGAGTGAAGGGAATCTTCGCGCCGGGCAGCGTGGGGAGTGGCTCGTCATAACGCAGCACCAGTGAATCACCCGGTGCCCACGATCGACTGATCAACGCACCCGTCTGCTGCCACCAGCTCCGTTCGGTTTGCGTCTGCATGGTGGCAATCGAAAACACGCTGCTCATCGCCTCACGCATCTGAGGCGGGAGACTCGCCATCTGCGCCATGAATGGCTGCGCGGCAGAATCGAGTTGCCGCTTCATGACGGCCGTATCGGTCAGTTCGAGGAATCGCCCCTCTCGCGACACCAGATAGCGGGTCACCATACTCAACATGCCCGCCATCGATGGTCCGTTGGCGCCCCCCACCGAACCCTTCAGTGTTTCCGTCGGACCTGTCGAGATGAGCAGCCCACGGGCGTCCGGGCGCACCTCGATCTTGGAACGGGTGCGATATCGTGCGGAGTCGAGCCGACCGGCCATCGAACTGCGCGAATCGCCCGTGGACATCAGTTCCGCCGAGGCGGTCGCAGGCCACGAAAACTTTGGCGAAATCGACTGCCCGCTGACAGGTACCGCCGACACGACGGCCAGCGAGAAAAGCAGCGTTCTTGCGCCCGTCATGCGGCGAGTCGTGTGCGAGAGCATTGGCACGGATTGCAAGTGTGAACCAGCGGAGAATGCGGCGAGTACACAGGGGATCTGCGACAAACCTTACCTTCAATCTGGATTTCAACGGGACGGCGGTCAACGAACGCCCGTAAACCGTCTGCCACCATCGACGGTCCAAACGAACAGCCCTGTCACTTGGTTTCCTCGAGCACCGTCATGACCACACGCAGAGAGTTCCTCAAGCACAGCGCCAGCGCACTGGCGCTCGCCGGACTCACCCCGGCCGCAGCCCGCGCGCTCGACGTCGAGTCTGCGCCCCGCGTGGCGCCCATGGATATCCTCATCCTTGGCGGCACCGGATTCATCGGACCGCACCTGGTACGCCACGCCGTCGCGCGCGGACACCGCGTCACCATCTTCACACGCGGCCGGCGCGACGCCGAGTTGCCGGCGTCGGTGGTGCGCTTGATCGGCGATCGCAATGGCAAACTCGAAGCGCTCGAAGGCAAACGCTGGGACGCCGTCATCGACGACTCGGCCACCAATCCCGAATACGTACGACTGTCCACCACGCTGCTCAAAGACGCCACGGGCGCGTATCTGTTCACGTCATCAACCGGCGTGCACTACCCGTATCGCACGCGCGGACTGTCCGAGTCGGACGCCGTGGACTACGAGCTGGCCGATCCTAAAGATCTGTCCGCCAAGTTCGGCACCGACAAGGCCCGCTGCGAACGACATGTCACCGACACGTTCGGCGCGCGCGGCATCGTGGTGCGCCCCACGTACATCGTAGGTCCCGGCGACACCACCGATCGCTTTCCCTATTGGCCGCAGCGGCTCATGAAGGGCGGTGAAGTGCTCGCGCCCGGCAAGCGCGATGATCCCGCGCAGATCATCGATGTGCGCGATCTCGCCGAGTTCATGCTGCATCTGGTGGAAGAAAAGCGGAGCGGCATCTACAACGTGGCCGGGCCGCGCAAGACACTCACCGCGCGCGAGTTCTACACCGAGGCCGCCAAGGCGCTCAATGCGAAGGTCAGTTTCACGTACGTCGACGACTACGACTTTCTCGTCGCCCACAAAATCGAGGAAGCCATTCCGTGGGCCCTGCTCAAGGGCAATGACTTCGGCATGATGTCCATCCGCAACGACAAGGCGATTGCGGCGGGGCTCGCGTTTCGTCCGCTGGCCACCACGGTGCGCGATACGCTCGCATGGTGGCAGACGG
>JAGNMU010000171.1 GCA_017991005.1 Gemmatimonadaceae bacterium
TCTTGCCCTTACGCGCTTTCACTTCCTGGATGTTCGATGTGATCTTCTCGAAGACCGAGTCATGCGGCGCGATGCACACGACGGGCATCATCTCGTCGATCAGGGCAATCGGTCCATGTTTCATCTCTGCCGCGGGATACCCCTCGGCGTGGATGTAGGAAATTTCCTTGAGCTTGAGTGCGCCTTCGAGCGCCGCCGGGAAGTTGTAGCCGCGTCCCAGATAGAGGAAATTCGTCGCCCGCTTGAATTCCTCGGCCAGCGCTTCGATCTCGTCTGCCCGATCGAGAATCGACTGAATCTGCTCGGGCAGCTTGGCCATCGCCTGCGCGATCGCCCGACCCTGCGCCACGGACACGTTGCGCAGGCGTGCCAGCTTGAGTGTGAACAGCGCCAGCGCCACAACTTGGCTGCTGAATGCTTTGGTGGACGCCACCCCGATTTCCGGTCCGGCGTGCAGGTAGATGCCGCCATCGTCTTCACGCGCGATGGTTGAGCCCACCACGTTCACCAGTCCCAGCGTACGCGCACCGCGCCGCTTGGCCTCGCGCATGGCGGCCAGCGTGTCGGCCGTCTCGCCCGACTGCGAAATGACGATGCAGAGGGTGGTCGGCGTGACGATCGGATTGCGGTAGCGGAACTCGGAGGCGTATTCCACTTCGACCGGAATGCGGCACAGTTCCTCGATCATCATCTCACCGATCAGGGCGGAGTGCCAGCTGGTCCCGCACGCCGTGATGATGATGTTGTCGACCTTGAGCAGGTCTTCCTTGCTGATGTTGAGACCGCCCAGCTTGGAGAACCCCTCTTCGAGAATCAGACGGCCGCGCATGGTATTCTCGACGGTCGTCGGCTGCTCGAAGATTTCCTTGAGCATGAAGTGCGGGTACCCGCCACGCTCGATCTGCTCGAGATCCCAGTCGATGCGCGAGACCGGCTTATCGCGCGTCACGGCATCGAGGTCGAGCACCTTGTACCCATCACGGGTAATGACCGCGACGTCGCCGTCATCGAGGTAGACGACATTGCGCGTGTGCGCCAGAATCGCGGACGCATCGGAGGCGACGTAGTACTCGTTTTCACCAAGACCGATCAGCAGCGGGCTGCCCTTGCGTGCCGCGACGATCTTGTCCTTCTCATTGCTCGAGATCACGGCGATGCCGTACGTGCCATCCACCTGGCGCAACGCCTCAATCACGGCGGCTTCCAGATTGCCGGCGTACGCGGCCTCGATCAGGTGCGCGAGCACTTCCGTGTCAGTATCGGACGTGAAGATGAACCCGCGTGCTTCAAGGCCAGCCTTGAGCGCCGTCGCGTTTTCGATGATGCCGTTGTGCACCACCGCGATCGACCGATCGGTGCTCACGTGCGGATGGGCGTTGCCCTCCGTTGGCGGTCCGTGCGTGGCCCACCGTGTGTGACCGATCCCGAGCGTGCCGAGCGGCGGATTCGCGTCGATGACGGACTCGAGCCGCGAGATCTTGCCTGCTGCCTTGCGCGTCTCGACGCCCTTGCCGTTCATGATCGCGACACCGGCGGAGTCATAGCCGCGATACTCGAGGCGTTTGAGGCCATCGAGCAGCACCGGGGTCGCAATCCTGTTTCCGACGTATCCTACGATTCCACACATGGCAGTGTTTGTCTGGGGGAGCGTGCAGTACGAATTACAGTCAGGAGACGCCGGCCAATTCGGCCAGCGGTTCACGCGCCTGGGCGATGAGGCGCCTCGCGGCTTCATCGGATGGAGCTTCAGCGATCACGCGCACAATAGGTTCCGTGCCGGAGGGGCGCAGATGCACCCACCGGTCTGGCCAGTCGAGACGAAGACCGTCCTGCGTATCCGCTGTCGCGTCAGGGAAGGCCTCGCGCAACGCAGCGTAGACCGCGTCGAGCGCCACGTCCGGACGGTCGAGTTTGTCCTTCACGATCACATAGCGTGGCTTCTCGGCAACGAGCGCGGACAGCGGACGTCCCTCCTCGAGCATCAGTTGCAGCAGCAACGCCGCACCGACCGGCGCGTCACGGCCGAGATGCATTTCGGGTAGAATGACCCCCCCGTTCCCTTCCCCGCCGATGGTCGCGGCGTAGTCGCGCATGGCGAGCGCCACGTTCACTTCGCCGACCTTGGCAAAATGAAACGGCACGCCCATCTCGGCCGCGACATCGGAGACGACCTTGCTGGTGGACAGATTGGTGACCACCGGACCACGGCGATGCTTGAGCACGGTCCGTGCGGCAAAGGCAAGCGTGTAGTCCTCGCCGGGCGCTTTGCCGTCGTCGAGCACCAGCGCCAGGCGATCCACGTCCGGGTCGGTGGCGAAGCCGATGTCCGCGTTGGTTCGGCGTACCAGCAGTTCGAGTTCGCCGAGATTTTCCGCTACCGGTTCCGGCGGGCGATGAAAGCGGCCGTCGGTCTCCATGTTGATCGCGAAGACTTCGCAACCAAGCGCGGTGAGCAACTGCGGCATGATGACGGCACCGGCGCCATGGCAGCAATCGAGTGCCACTTTGAACCCGCGCGCGCGAATCCCGTCCACGTCGAGGAATGGCAGCGCGAGGACCTGCTCGATGTGACGCTCAACCGCATCGGGATCCCGCACGACGGTGCCGAGCTGATCCCACGTGGCGCGTGGAATACCCGAGTCGAGCAGTCCGCGCATCTCTGCACCCTCGGCCGCGGAGAGAAACAGTCCGGAGGGGCCGATGAACTTGAGCGCGTTCCACTCGATGGGGTTGTGACTGGCGGTGATGCCCAGCCCGCCGGCGGCGTGATGATGTTCGACCGCCAATTGAATTGTCGGTGTCGGCGCCATGCCGATATCGATGACGGTGCATCCGACCGATTCGAGCGCCCCGTGCACGATGCGCGTGAACATGGGACCGGACACGCGACTGTCGCGGCCCACCACAATGGTGCGCACGCCCGAGCGCGACGCCCAAGCGCCGAATGCCGCGGCATACGTGGCCACGATTTCCGGCGTCAACGCTTCGCCAACTCGGCCACGGACCCCCGATACGCTGACCATCAACCCGTCAAATCCCATGCCGCTCCTCGTCGATGCGGTCCTGCCCGCAGTTCATCTTCCGGTCATCATCCGGTCATCGTACGCCATCACATGCGCGGCTCGCACACACGAGCCGCTTGCATGACGTCCGTCACGAAACATCCAGTCAACCTACCGTGCTGCCTGTCGAGCACCAATGGACCCAAATGCTGAGTGTGATGCGCCTCACACGATTGAGCCGGTCTCACCGAACCAGACGATTTTCCCGGTTTTCCGTTACGGACGTGGCACATCATCCAACACCTGTCTAAGCTCCGCCGGATGCCGGACGCCACCGCCTTGCTGTCACTCGCCCTTGCCGCCGCCGACGGCTCCGTGGACGGTCATGCCAGCCGTGCACTCGTGGCAGCCGGCGTGACGCTGCTCCAGCGCTCGGCACCGCTGGTGCGCGCCCTCAGCGGGCATCGCTCCGCGCTGCTCCTCCCGAACGGTCCCGCACTGCTGACCGCGCTGGCGGCCTCCGACGGCCATGGCGCGACCGTGCTCGATCCGGGGTCGAGTCCGGAGGACATCGCATGGGCGATCGGGGACGCCGGCGCGGCGGTGGTGTTCACGCACGCTTGTTGGTCCGGCAGCGTTCCGCCACACATCCCCCGCGTCCTGCTCGACGACACGCCCCGCTCCGCGACGGTGGTATTCGGAGCGGAGCGGCGCACGATCGATCTAGGGACGCACCACGGATTGCTCCTCGAAGGTGACACGGCAGCCGCGGGTCGCGACGAGGAGTGTGTGGTCGTCTACACCTCGATGATCACGCGCCACCCGCACCTGTCGGCGCTCTCCCACCGCGATGTGATTGCCAACGCGCGGTCGGTGATCCAGACCCTGCGGTTCACGGCCGCCGACCACTGTGTCTCCTGCCTTGCGGTTCACACGCCGCAATCGTTCGTGATTGCGCACGCGGCCCCGCTGCTTGCCGGCGCCCGCGTGTCCTCAATGCCGACCTTCGACGCCGACGCGGTGGTCGACGTGTTCGAACAACAGGCGGGCAGTACGTTTGTCGGGACACCCGCGCAGGTGCAGGCGTTCGTCGACGCGTTGGAGACCAGAGGAGCGGCCTTGCGTGCACCGGCCTTGCGTCTGGGACTCTGTTTGTGCCAGGACAGTCCGCAACACGCCGTGTTGGCGACGCGCTTTCACGCCCTCACGGGGATCGATCTCAACTGCGGGTATCGACTCGAGTGGGACACGCCCGACTGACAGCGGCGCAGCGGCTCAAGCGACGATTTGCAGTCGCGGCGGGCGCTGCACCGACCAATCCGGACGTGGGAAGCTCTGACGTTCCAAGGCCCGTTCGAATGCCGCCACGCAGGCCGGGTCGAACTGTGTACCGGCGCAACGACGCAACTCCGAGACGGCGTCGTCGACGCTCATGCCCATGCGATACACCCGCCCACTCGTCATCGCGTCAAACGAGTCGGCAACCGCCGTGATCCGTGCCTCGAGCGGAATCTCGTGTCCGCGCAGATGGTCGGGCATGCCGTGACCGTCAAAGCGCTCGTGATGGGATCGCACCACGGCGAGCGCGTGGGGCATCTCGCGCAACAGTGGCGCCAGCAGCCGCCATCCGATCACCGGGTGCTCCATCACGTGCGCGTATTCTTCATCTGTCAGCGGGCCGTCCTTGTTCAGCACCGCTTCACGCACGCCGATCTTGCCGATGTCATGCAGGCGACTGCCCAACTCGAGTTGCTCGAGAAGCACGGCGCCGACCCCGATTTCGCGTGCAATGGCCATCGCGTAGCGCTGGACCCGCGTCGAGTGGCCCCACGTGTACGCATCCTTCACTTCGAGCGCATCCGCCAACGATTGCAGCGACGCAAGAAACAGCTCTTCGTACTTGCGCGCCTGCATCGCCACGCGCTCTTCGAGTTCCGTGCGATACGCGCGATTCTCGAGCAGCAGGCGGCGCTTCTCGAGCGCCTGATTGACGCGCGCGCGTACTTCTTCGATGCTGAAGGGCTTGGTGAGATAGTCCAGCGCGCCCGCCTCGAGGCAGCGCACGGCAATATCGACATCCGATACCGCCGTGATCATCACCACGGCCGTTTCGGGAAAGGCAGCCTGGATTTCGCGCAGCAGCACGCCACCATCCATCCGTGGCATGTGGAAGTCCGACAGCACCAGCGGCACCGGATGCGCGCGCAGCAGCGCCATCGCCTCGTCACCCGACGAGGCCTCGTCGCAGGCGAACCCTTCCGCTTCCATGAGGCGGCGCAGCAGCACGCGCAGCGGCGCTTCGTCGTCGACGATGAGACAGCGCTTGAGCCCCGGCGAGGAGGCAGGCATGACGGCGGTCATGGTCATGCGGCCGGCTTGGGATCGTGCGGGCCTGACGGCCACGGCGTGAGCAGCCGCGGGGCCAGCGACGGCGCTCGCCCCACTCTTCGCCGGGCGCTACCTTCCGCGTTCCCCTCCTCGCCCGCACGCACCAGCCGAAGGCCATGACGCGCATCTACGACGAAGATCTTACGGGTGGTCTCTCCACCCGCGCCATTCACGCCGGCCAGCGCCCCGATCCCCTTTCGGGTGCGATCATGACGCCGATCTACCAGACGTCCACCTACGTGCAGGACGGGATTGGACTCAACAAGGGATACGAGTACGCTCGCGGGAAGAACCCCACGCGACAGGCGCTTGAACGGAACGTCGCGACGCTCGAAGGGGGCCGTCACGGCCTCGCCTTCGGCAGCGGGATGGGCTGCCTCGACTCGATCATGAAGCTGTTCCGCGCCGGCGACCACATTGTGTGTGGGGAAAATGTCTATGGCGGAACCTTCCGACTGTTCGATCGAATCCTGCGTCATATGGGCTTGTCGTTCTCGTACGTGGACACGCGCGATCCGCAGATCGTCGAGGATGCGATGACGCCCGCCACCCGTGCATTACTGGTGGAGACGCCGACCAATCCGCTCATGTGGCTGACGGATCTCTCGGCGATGAGTGAGATCGCCAAGCGCCACCAAGCGCTGCTCGTCGTGGATAACACCTTCGCGACACCGGTTTTTCAGCGTCCCCTGGAGATCGGCGCCGATATCGTCTGGCACTCCACCACGAAGTACCTGAACGGTCACTCTGATATGATCGGCGGGATTGCCGTCGTTCTTGAGGACGAGCTGGCCGATCGGTTGCAGTTCATCCTGAATGCGGCTGGAGCCGTCCCTGGGCCCTTCGACGCCTGGCTCGCCCTTCGGGGGACCAAGACCCTTCCGCTGCGTATGCGCCAGCATGACGCCAATGGCCGGCAGATTGCGTCCTGGCTGCTCGAACGGCTGGGCCCGGATCGGATCATTTACCCGGGCCTCCCGCATCATCCGCAACATGCGCTGGCCTCCCGCCAGATGAGCGGGTTCGGCGGCATGATGACGCTGGAACTGGGCAGCCAGGACAACGCCAACCGGTTCCTGCAGAAGGTCCGCGTCTTCTCGCTGGCCGAGTCGCTGGGTGGGGTCGAGTCGCTGACCAACCATCCCTTCACGATGACGCACGGTTCCGTCCCTGCCGACGTCAAGCGCGCCATGGGGCTGACCGATGGCATGGTGCGGCTTTCGTGCGGGATCGAGGACGCCGAAGATCTGATCCAGGACCTCGACACCGCGCTCGAAGGCCTCTGACCGCCCGCCATATTCGCTGGAACTCCGGGGCCTTGGGGCCGTAGGCCTAGAAAACGCCACGGCCCCCAACCCGCCCGATCATGCCGCGTACCCCACTCACGCAGATCTCATCCGTCAGCTGGGAACACCCCGCCGACCGAGCTGCTCTCAACACCCTGCGCGCCATCCCCGGCTTTGACGAGGTGATTCGCAAAATCGCCGGCGTCTTTGGCGAGCAAGGGGTGCGGAATCTCTTCCTCGGTGACGCGGTACTGGTCGGTCCAACCCAGCGTCCGCAGCTGTACGCGATGTATCAAGAGGTGCTACAGGCGCTGGACTGGCCGATGCACGGTCAGGCCGAACCGCAGTTGTACGTGACCCAGACGCCGATCGCCAACGCCGGCGCGGTCGGATTTGGCAATCCGTTCATCGTCATCAGTTCAGGCACGCTGGAACTGCTGGAACCGGATGAACAACGGTTTGTCCTGGCGCACGAAGTCGGTCATATCATGACCGGGCACACCACCTACCGCACGATTGCACTCATCGTCTTGTTTTTCGGCATGAGTGCGCTGCCGCTGCTGGCGTCCATCGCGCTCCTGCCATTCCAACTCGCGTTGCTCGAGTGGTATCGCAAGTCCGAGCTGTCCGCCGATCGCGCGGGCATGTTGGGCACGCAGGACCCGCGCACGAGTCTGATGACGTTTCTCAAACTCGCCGGCGGTCGTTCCAACGGTGACGCCATCGATCTTGATGCGTACATCGCGCAAGCCGCCGAATACGAGATGGGTGGCAGCACGTGGGACAGCGTGCTCAAGGCACTCAACACCGCGCTCCGCGAGCACCCGTTCCACACCGTCCGCGTGGGGGAACTCCAGCGGTGGGAAGCGTCCGGCGCCTATGCCAAAATCGTCGCCGGCGAGTACATCCGGCGCGGATCGGAAGCCGAGCGCCCGCTGCGCGACGATGTGCGTGATGCCACCGATTACTACGCCGAGCAAGCCAAGGCTGCCGCGCAGTCGGTGGGTGATGCCATCGGACGTGCCGCCGACGCCTTCAAGGAAGCGTTCCGCAGCGCGTCGGGCACCGGCTGAGCGCGCGACATCGGGTGACCACGGTTAACACGTGAGGCGCGGCTCCGTCTGACGTCGGGGCAGCGCGCGATCGCGTGTTCCTGCGAGACCTGGTATCACCAACCCGTCGCATCGAGCACGTCATGATTGCTGCAGTCCCAGTCGTTCGCGTGGGTGTACTCCGAGCGGTGTTGCTCGTGGCGACATCGGTCAGCGCCGTGACACTGACCGCCCAACCGCCGATGGGCGCCCGTGGTGGTTTGCCGGGTATGCCGGGTATGCCGGGTATGCCGGGTATGCCGGGTATGCCTGGTATGCCGGGTATGCCGGGTATGCAGGAGGATCGCCAACTCGTCGCGCAGTTTGATGCCGACAAGAACGGGCGACTCGATGCGGCAGAGCGCAAGGCGGCGCGCGCGTGGATGGCCACACAACCGCTGCAGGGGCCGGGTGGCATGCGTCCCGGAGGCCGTGGTAACATCGCCGACATCACGCCGGGCGTACACATCGAGGCCTCGTCGGTCACACCCGCTGGCAACGCGCCCGTGTACGACACGAACGTCTATCGCACGTTCTTTCTCCAGTTCGAAAACAGTGACTGGGAACGTGAACTCGAGGCGTTCAACAACACCGATGTGGAGGTTCCGGCGCAGGTGGTGG
>JAGNMU010000172.1 GCA_017991005.1 Gemmatimonadaceae bacterium
GCGTGAACATGAGCCCGAACAGATCGGTGCGTCCATCGCGCGCCTTGACCGTGAATCGCGTTGGCGGCTTCCATCCCGTCGCCAACAGTCGGGAGATGTCCCCGCGCTCGAGCGTCGCAATCAATCGACCGGTCGTCGCGTTCCGCAGCACCGTCGTCGGCGGCGTGTCCGGCCGAGACCAGCTGTCGAGAAAGAAGCGGCCATCCGGCGAGAACGACACCGAATGATCACCGTCCTCCGGGGTCAGCAGCGTCAGTGCCGTGCCGTCAAGTCCAACACGATAGAGATGGCGAAAGTACGGGTCGCGAGCGGAGTCCCGTCCGACGCCGAAAAACCAGAGGCGTCGCGACTTTTCATCTATCCGCAGGATGGACGAGACATTGCCCGCGCCGGTCGTGATCGACGATTTGAGCGCGCCGGTTGCGAGATCGTAGAGGTAGAGCTGTCCCCAGTCGTCGCGTTCGGAGAACCACACCACTTCGTTCGACGCCGGCAGCACGCGCCAGTTCGGCACGTTGTCGCCCGACTCAAACTGCGTCGTCACCACTTCGCGCAGCACGTCGCGCACGTTACCGGTGGTGGCGTCGGCAACGCGCAGGATCGCCGTTTTGTGATCGCGCGACGACGAGACAAACGCCAGCGCGGTTGCATCAGGGTACCACTGCACGTCGGCGAACTCACCGTCCACACAGCTGATGTGATCGCACACCGTCGATCGGTGCTGGTCGGGGGGCATCTTGAGCCGCACCACGGTTGGGGCGGACCCGGACAGATCGATGATCACCCGCTGGATCGTCGTGACGATGCTGTCTCCCGGAATCGGATACTTCCACGCACTCAACTGCGGGCGTCCGACCCGCGTGCGTGTGAGCACCATCTCGCCGACGCCGCGCTGATCCTGCTGAAACGTGGCAAACTTGCGTGAGTCGGGTGACCACGTGACGATCGCGCGATCGGAATGGGTCCACCCCGCGTTGTCGGTGGCATAGCCAAAGTCCTTGACGCCATCGGTGGTGATCTGCGTCTCGGTATTGGTGGCGACCTCGCGTACCCAGAGATTCCAGTCGCGTACGAACGCGCCCCATCGTCCGTCGGGTGAGCGCGTCTCCGGTGGTGCGCCCACACGACGCGGGGCAATCAGCGGTTGCTCGCCGTTCACGACGGCGGCGCAGACCGTGGCCCGTGCGGCGCAATTGACGCGCGTGCCCTTCATCGGATCGATGAGGATCACCGGTGAGGATCCATCGGCCCGTCGCACCCGATACCAGAACCGGCCGTCCGGCAGCCATCGGGGGGTGACGCCCATCCCCGACGTCAGCGGTGCGGTCGCAAACCCCAACGCCTGTTCGGCGCGCGCGTAGTCCTGGCCCGTCAGCGTACGTTGCTGCGCCAGAAGTCCGCCGCCGGGCAGGATCGTCGCCGCGAAAACGCAGACGCCCCGCCAGCGCCGAACGCGCAACGGGGCCATACGGATAGAGATCGTCGGAAAGGGGCGCGTACGAATACCCTGGGCGTTTGAATCCTTTTTGTGCGAAATTGGCACGGGAAGGATAACAGATGCTGTTCCTATCCTTCACTCGTGCCGGAGCGCGCCATGTCCTCCCTGATGCAGAAGAACGTTGGAAACGTCGACCGGATCGCCCGCCTGCTGCTCGGTGTGGCCGTCCTCTCGCTGGCGTTCACCGGTCCCCAGACGCCGTGGGGGTATCTCGGGTTCATCCCGCTGTTGACCGGCGCCTTTGGCACGTGCCCGCTCTACTCGCTGTTGGGATTCAATTCGTGTCCGATCAAACGCGCGTGATGGACTCGGCATTGGATGACGACGACCGGAACCGGCTGCGATCCGCAGCCGGTGGCAATACGTCGGCATTCGATGCCATCGTGGAACGCCATGAGGCGGCGGTGGCGCGGTTTCTGAGAACGCTCGGCGGCGACGAGATCGATGACGCGCTGCAAGAGACGTTCATCGCGGCATGGCGAAGCGCTGGGGCGTACAACGGGACAGGCACCGTCCGCAGTTGGCTCCTGTCGATCGCCCGAAATGTGCATCGGCACAGCAAGCGTCGTCGGGTCGATGAGCCGTCCACCTTTGTGCCGCTGGATGCACTGGCTGAGCGAGCAGGGTGGGGGTGCGATCCCGCCGAGCCCCGGCGCATGGACGCGGCATTGGCTCGCGATGAAGTGGAGCGGGCGCTGGCGATGCTGCCGGACGACGAACGTGAAGTGCTCGTACTGCGCGAATTAGAAGAGTTGTCCGGCGATGAAACGGCTCGACTTCTCGGCCTGTCTTTGCCCGCGATGAAGAGTCGGCTGCATCGCGCCCGCATTCACCTCGCCGCGGCACTGCGCGGCAATGCCGCCGCTGAATCACCGGCCGGGAGGCTCCATGTCCGAGACTGATGCGGGACTCGATACCGTGGTCGCCGGACTGCGTTGTCGCGATGTGCTGGATGATCTGTCGGAATTTCTGGATGGCGCCATCTCGCCCGAGCGGGTTCGGCTGATTCAGGGACATCTGGCCCACTGCGATCGCTGCGCACGCTTTGGCGGGGAGATCGCCAATACGCTGGCCGCGTTGCGTACCAGCCTCGGCACACCGACGCCGATCGACGGGGCACAGTCGGCACGTCTGCGCGACGCGTTGCGGCGAGCGCAATCGGCCTGACGTCAGGTTGACGTCAGGTTGACGTCAGGGCGCGCGGGAGTGAGTGGTCGCGGCGCGGACCGGTGGGGGGGCACAAAGCCCGACAGATTCTCTTGTCTCGCCGCGCGCCCCGCTCTGGGCGCGAGGTGAGCAAGCTGCTAGAATCCGCCAGAACCCCCATCTTATGAGGAATCATGCAACGCACAGCTCAAGCGGTGTGGCAGGGAACCGGCAAGGAAGGCAGTGGTACACTCACTACGCCAAGTGGCGTGCTGAACAGTCAGCCCTATTCGTTCAAGCTGCGTTTTGTCGATGAAAGCGGGACGGCTGGGACGAATCCCGAGGAGCTGATTGCGGCGGCGCACGCCGGATGTTTCACGATGGCGCTGTCGTTTCAGATTTCCGGCGCCGGACTCGTACCGGAGGAACTGCGTACCAACGCGGTCCTCACCATGGAACAGCAGCCGGGCGGCTGGACGATCACGGCAATCGTGCTGAAACTGGAGGGCAAAGTTCCAGGAATCGACGCCGCGAAGTTTGCTGAGCTCGCTAACACGGCCAAGGCGAACTGTCCTGTGTCGCGTGCGTTGAGTGTGCCGATCACACTTGAGGCAACACTTTTGGCCTGACGTGCGTTTGCTTTTCGGTTGTGGTTGCAGTTGCGTTTACCGACATATTGCGATGTCAGCATACAGCCTTCCCTGGAGTCGCCGTGCCGAGTGCCAAAATGACGCCGGAATTGCTCGACCTGGTCGCCGACCGCTTCAAGGCGCTGGGTGATCGCGGACGATTGCAGCTGCTGCAATCCCTGCGTGGTGGAGCACGGACGGTGACGGAACTGGTCAACGACACCGGCATGGGACAAGCCAACGTCTCCCGCCATCTGACACTGCTGCACGCCAGTGGGTTCGTGTCGCGCGAGCGCGATGGGTTGTTTGTGCGCTATCAGCTGGCCGACAAAGATGTGCTGCGGCTGTGTGATCTGATCTGCGGCCGCATCGAGTCCGAAGTTGCGGTGCGGAGAAAGCTGGTGTCGGGGAGATAACCACCCCGACCACGCGCTACGTTTCACGCACCACGTTTCATACACGGCACAACACAACGCCCGCGGCACTTCATGTGTCGCGGGCGTTGTGTTGCTCAGACCATCTCGATCGTGCCGTTATCTGGGCGGCGTCGCGCGACACCCAAAGAGGCCGCCTTTGCCCAACATGATTTCCAGCGGACAGAAGTTGGTGAAGCTCGACTGCAGCAGGTTGAGTCCAACAAACGCGGTGAACAAGAAGAAGTACGGGCTCACCAGATAGCCGAGGGCGACGGAGAGCAGCACGAAGAGTCCGGCGACGCGTCGAATGATGCGATCAGGGCACATGAGTCGTGGGATTGAGTGGTGAACGATCAGACGGGATTGGTACTGGCCGCGGCGTTGTTCGGCGCGCGGCGCTGGAGCTCCCAGTACAGCAGCGGCACGACCACCATCGTCAGCAGCGTGGCCACGACGGCGCCACTCATCAGGGCGACCGCGAGGCCCTGGAAGATCGGGTCGAGTACCATCACGAGTCCGCCGACCACCACCGCTGCTGCCGTCAAGGCGATGGGCCGGAATCGCACGGCACCAGCTTCGAGCACGGCGTCCATCAACGGTCGCCCGCGCGATTCTTCAAGCTGGATGAAGTCCACCAGCAGGATCGAATTGCGCACGATGATGCCGGCCAGCGCGATCATGCCGATCATGCTGGTTGCGGTGAAGAACGCACCGCTCATGGCGTGCCCCGGCAGAATGCCGATGAGCGTCAGCGGAATCGGCGCCATGATGACGAGCGGGATGGAGAAACTCTGGAACCACCCGACCACCAGCACATAGATCAGCACCAGCACGATGGCGAACGCGAGACCGAGATCGCGAAAGACCTCGATGGTCACCTGCCATTCGCCATCCCACTTGATCGCGGTTTCGCCGAGCGATTCCGGCGGCACGGCGTTGTAGCGCGCGATCGTAGCGCCGTTGACCCGCACGGCGTCGAGCTGCCGGTTCATATCGAGAATCGCGTAGACCGGACTTTCGATTTCACGGGCCACATCCCCGGTCACGTAGATGGCGGGGCGCAAGTCTTTTCGGATCCGCGCGCCTTCACGCACGCCAGGAATCACGGACACAAACCGCGCCAACGGCTGCGGACCCATGCGTGTGGCCACCGGCAGCGACAGCAGTGCGTCCACCGACGAACGGCGGTCGAGCGGCAACTGTGGCACAATGGCGATGGCGTCCTTGGTTGTCATCGACGCGACCACACCCGATGGTGCGCCCGACATCGCGAGATACAGCGTCTGCGTGATGTCTTCCACGCTGGCCCCCGACTCTGCGGCACGCACTCGGTTGACCCGGAACGTGCGCTGTTGCTGCGGGGCCTCGACGGTCCAATCCACGTCCACGACACCAGGCGTGCTTTCGAAGACACGTTTGACGGCAACGGCCGCTGCCAGACGTGACGAGTCATTCGACGCATAGACTTCGGCGACGAGTGTGGAAAGCACGGGTGGGCCGGGGGGAATCTCCGCCACCTTCGCCGACGCCTGGTAGCGTTGCGCGATGGAGTCGATGGCCGGACGCACCGCCACGGCGATCGCGTGACTCTGCCGCTCGCGTTCGCCCTTGGGCAGCAGGTTCACCTGCACGTCGGCGACATTCGCACCGCTGCGCATGAAGTAGTGACGCACCAGTCCGTTGAAGTTGAACGGCGCCGAGGTGCCGGCGTACACCTGCGTGCTGATCACTTCCGGCACGCTACTCAGATACGCTGCCACTTCCGACGCAGCGCGGTTCGACGTTTCCAGCGTGCTGCCTTCCGGCAGATCGAGCACGACCTGGAACTCACTCTTGTTGTCGAACGGGAGCATCTTGACCTGCACGGCCTTGAACCCGATCAGGCTGACGCTGCCCAGCAGCAAAACCACCACGCCGCCGTAGAACGCCAGACGACGGCCGCGTTGTTGCATCAACGGCAACATGATGCGGCGGTACATGCGATCGACCTTGCCACCGTCTTCCGGCGGATGCTTGACGTCGCCGTGCGTCTGCTTCACGTGTCCCTTGAGCAGGCGATAGGCGAGGTACGGCGTGACGATGAAGGCCACGGCCAGCGATGCCAGCATCGCCACCGAGGCGCCGATCGGAATCGGGCGCATGTACGGCCCCATCATGCCGCTCACGAACGCCATCGGCAGGATCGCCGCGATGACCGTGAACGTGGCGAGAATGGTCGGGTTTCCGACTTCATCCACGGCTTCGATGGAGGCGACTTCCGGCGTCCGGTCGCCCATCTGCAGGTGTCGGTAGATGTTCTCCACGACGACGATGGCGTCGTCGACGAGAATGCCGATCGAGAAGATGAGTGCAAAGAGCGTGATGCGGTTGAGCGTGTACCCGAGTGCGTAGTACACGAACAGCGTCAGGGCGAGTGTGACCGGCACCGCTACCAGCACCACCACGGCTTCGCGCCAGCCCAGAAAGAGCCAGATCAGCGCGGTCACGCTGAGCGTGGCGATGAGCAGGTGCAGAATCAACTCGCGCGCCTTTTCGCCAGCCGTCTCGCCGTAGTCGCGCGTGACCGACACCGTCACGTTCGACGGCAGCAGGCGACCCTTTGCTTGATCGACGCGTTGCAGCACGGCGTGTGTCACCAGCGTCGCGTTGGCGCCTTTTCGTTTCGCCACCGCGATGGTCACGGCCGTTTCGGGCGCACGCGTCCCCTCGCGATGGGAGACATAGGTGGCCGGCTCACCGAAATCCTCGCGGACATCGGCCACGTTGCGGATGTACACCGGGCTGCCGCTGCGCGCCGACACCACCACGCTGCCGACTTCGAGCGCCGAGGCGAGTGGCGCCCCCACCTGAATGCGCACGACACTGTCCTGCGTCGTGAGATCGCCGGCGGCGAGTCGCGCGTTGGCGCCACGCAGCGCCATCGCCACTTCGCCCGGCGTCACCCCACTCGCCGTCATCCGCGCCGGATCGAGCAGCACACGGATCTGTCGTGGCGCGCCCCCCGTCACGAACGTCTCGGCCACATCCGGCACGGTGCGAATCTCGTCCTGCAACTCGGTGGCGAGTTGCCGCAGCATGTTCGCGTCCATCGCCGCTGCGCCTTCGGCATGGAGCGTCAGCGCCAAAACGGGCACGTCATCGATCGAGTGCGCCTTGATGATTGGCGGCAACGCACCAGCGGGGGCTTTGTCCATCGCGCCCGCGAGTTTCGCCTGCACCTTCGTGACGCTCCGCTCCTGGTCTTCGCCCACCTTGAAGCGCACGGTGACCATCGCGTACCCTTCGCCCGACATCGTGTAGACATGATCCACACCGGGCAGCTCGAGCATGCGCTGCTCTATGGGGCGGGCCAGCAGATTCTCCGCTTCCTGCGGCGACACGCCGGGCATCGCCGAGATCACGTCGATCATCGGCACCGAGATCTGCGGTTCTTCTTCGCGCGGCGTGGCCAGGATGCCGAGCACGCCCACCGCCAGCGACGCGACGGCGATGAGTGGCGTCAGCTTCGAATTGAGGAAGGCTTGGGCTACCCGCCCGGATATGCCAACAGAGCGTGCCATGATCAGGCTCCCGGCGGAGTAGCTGTGGCAGACGGCACGACGATCTGTTCACCGGCGACCAGTCCGCTGGTGACTTCCACGAGCGTGCCCTGCGTCGCGCCGACGCGAATCCACCGGCGTTCATCCCGTGCGCTGCCACGGACCATCACGCCGATCAGATCGCCCTCGTGTATCAGTGCGGCCGTTGGAATCAGGAGCGCGCGCTTCATGCCCGTGGGAATGAGCAGTTCCGCGGCGCTTCCGCTGCGGTACAGCGCGCGGCGATTGTCCACGGTGGCATTGACCGTGAAGAGATTGCCGGCGCCGGCTGGCACGACGCCTTCGACAACGGCCTTCGCCGCGACGCCGTCGATGGTGGCGTCGAGAGTCTGACCGCGCGTGAGGTGACGCGCGGCGTCGGCGTCGATGCTGGCCGAAATCCGCAGGGTGCCGCTGCTCTGAACCGTCAGCAGGGGCGCGCCCGGTGCGGCGAAGGTTCCCGGATCGGCAAACCGCATCGTGACCACACCGGCAAACGGTGCCCGCACGGTCGCGTAGCTGTTCACGGCCTCCAACTCGCCCGCCGACGCGCGTGCGGCGCGCACACCGGCGTCGGCGCGGGCAAGGCCCGTGAGCGCCGCGTCGTACTGCGCGCGTGTGGCGGCGCTGTCCGCGTACAGCGCGCGGAATCGTGCGGCATGTGTCGAGGCCTCGGCCTGCATCGCTTCGGCGTCGGCAATCGCCGCGGCGACCTGCAGCTTCTTCGCGTCCAGGTCGCGCGCATCGATGCGCACGAGCACCTGTCCGGAAGACACGGCATCGCCTTCGCGGACCAACACGGCGGTGACCGTGCCCATCAGCTTGGTGCTGAGCGTGGCTTGTTGCAGCGGCTCGGCAACGCCCGAGGCCGCGCGTCGTGCCGACACGGACGTGTCGCGCACCGGCGACACCGTACCGGCCGCCCGAGCGGGCGCCGCGGCGCTTTCGCGTGCGGCGCTCTCGCGTGATGCGGGCGTTTCAGCGGCGCAGGCGGCGAGGGTCAACATGCCGAGCGTGATGAGGACAGGACGTGGCGCACGCGCGGGCAACAGCCGCGTGGTGCGCGAGAGAAAGCGGCGGGCGTGATCTGTATGG
>JAGNMU010000173.1 GCA_017991005.1 Gemmatimonadaceae bacterium
CTACTGATGACCTCGCGTGCCAATCCTTCGGCCCGGAGCTCCGGCGTGACCGTCGCATCGAGCGCCACGCCGTACCCGGCATCTTCCTGAACAATGGCGGCGCCCGACGCGCGCCGGATGATGGCGACGTCCTCGGGGTCGATCAAGCGGTCGATTCCCGATACCGGTATCGAAATCGCCACGCCGCCCGCCAATTGCCGCAATGCGTCCGGTCCCAGCGCCACCACGGCCTCAGCCACCAGCGGCGTTTCCTTCCCGAACTTCTTGCCCAGCGAGCGGAAGTTTGCCTTGGCCTCCAAGGCGACCAGTCCGTCTGTCGAGCCGACAAACTCCACCTGCTTGACGTTGAGCTCGGCAGCCAGCAACCCGGCGAGCTCAGCCGCACCGTTGGGATTTCCCGGCACCACGCACTGCATCGAGGGCAGCGGCTGGCGCACCTTCACTTCGGCCACGTCGCGGGCCGCGTGGGCCAGCGTCACCAGCTTCCGGATGTCAGCCATCGACGATTCCAGCCCTTCATCGACAAACCGCAACGCTGCCGGACGCGTGTACGCCGCGAGATGGACGGAGTCGCCCGTCAGTGCGCGATGTACGGCGTCGGTCATGAACGGCGCAAACGGCGCCAACAGACGGCAGGTGACCGCGAGCACTTCATGCAACGTGGCAAACGCCGCGCGGTTCTCGGCGCCGGTCACCTCGTAGAAGCGATTGCGCGACAAGCGGACATACCACTTGGACACGTCCTCGTCGACAAACTCCATGATGCGCCGCGCCGCCAGCGTGGCATCGTACGCCGTCAGGTAGCGATCGACGTCGGCCTCGACGCGCGAAAGCCGTGACAGAATCCACCGATCAAGCGCCGGCCGATCGGCCACCGCCGGATCGAGCGCACTCGGCGTCCACCCAAAATTTGCGTACTGCGCAAAGATGCCGTTGTAGACGTTGCGGAACGTGAGCAGAAACCGCCCCGCCGTTTCGCGGATCGCGTTTTCATCGAACCGGCGCGGCACCCACACCTGACTCGACGCCACCAGAAACAGTCGCACCGCATCCGCCCCGTGGCGCGACAGCACCTCCCACGGGTTGACCACGTTGCCCTTGCTCTTGGACATCTTCTGCCCGGTGGCATCGAGCACCAGGTCGTTGACGACCACGTTGCGATACGGTGCCGCCGTGCCGGCGTGATTGTTGGGCAGTGCGTCGCCGAGTCCGGTGGCGATCGCCAGCAGCGAGTAGAACCACCCACGCGTCTGATCCACGCCTTCGGCGATGTAGTCGGCCGGATACTGGGCCTTCACCAGATCGTGGTTTTCAAACGGGAAGTGCCATTGGGCAAACGGCATCGAGCCCGAGTCGAACCACGTGTCGATGACCTCCGGCACACGACGCATCGTGCCCACGCCCGTCGGTGACGGCCACGTGTACGTGTCGATATGCGGCTTGTGCGGATCGAAGTCATCGGGGAGTGGACGTCCGATGCGCTCGGCGAGATCGGCGTAACTGCCGAGGACATCCACTTCGGTGGGATCGGTATCGTTGATCCACACCGGAAGCGGCGTACCCCAGTAGCGATCACGCGAGATCGCCCAGTCAACGTTGTTGGACAACCATTCGCCAAAGCGCCCGCTGCCCACTTCGGTGGGATTCCAATTCACCGACGCGTTGCGCGCCAGCAGATCATCGCGAACGGCGGTGGTGCGCACAAACCACGACCCACGCGCGTAGTACAGCAGCGGTGTGCCGCAGCGCCAGCAATGCGGATACGAGTGTGTGAACGCGGCGGCCTTCCACAACACATCCTGCTCGCGCAGCACCTCGATGATGCGCGCATCGGCTTGCTTCACAAACACACCACCGACTTCAGGCACATCGGCCGAGAACTCGCCGCGCGCCGTCACCGGTTGCAGAAACGCCAGACCATGGCGCTGCCCGGCGGCATAGTCATCGGCGCCGAACGCCGGTGCCATGTGCACCACGCCGCTGCCATCCTCCGCCGAGACGAAATCCTCGGCGACGATCACCTCGTGGCGACCCTCCTCCGGATACGGCACCCAGTCCAGCGGACGACGATAACGCAGCCCCGTGAGTTCGGCGCCGCGATGCGTATCGACGACATCCCACCGATCCGCCCAGTCAGCGCCGAGCACGCCCGGCACACGCGCTTCGGCGAGAATGATCGTCCAATCGACGCCGCTCTTCTTGCGCAATTCGGCGTACGTCAGCTCGGGATGTACGGCCAGCGCCGTGTTGGAGACGAGCGTCCACGGCGTGGTGGTCCACACCAGAATGCGACGGCGCGCGCCCGGTGTGGCATGTCCATGCGCGTCGAGCAGATCGAGCGCGACATACACACTCGGATCTTCGACATCTTCGTAGCCCTGCGCGACTTCGTGACTCGAGAGCGCCGTTCCACAGCGCGTGCAGTACGGCAGGATCTTGTGTCCGCGAAACAGCAGCCCTTTGTCATGCAGCGTCCGCAGCGCCCACCAGACACTCTCGACGTAGTTGTTCGAGTACGTGACGTATGGATCGCCGTAGTCCAACCAGTACGCCGTGCGCTTGGATAACTCTTCCCACTCGCCGCGGTACTTCCACACGCTTTCGCGGCAGCGGCGATTGAACTCCGCCACCCCCACCTGCTCGATCAGCTGTTTGCCACCGAGTTTCGCGACTTCCGCCACGTCCACGCCCTGACGTGCGGCCGCTTCGCGCTGCAACTCCTTTTCCACCTCGATTTCGACGGGCAGACCGTGCGTATCCCACCCAGCTTTGCGCGGCACAAAGTGTCCCTGCATCGCCCGGTGGCGACAGAAGAGATCTTTGATCGTGCGCGCAAACACATGGTGAATGCCCGGGCGACCGTTGGCCGTGGGCGGGCCTTCAAAAAACACGTACGGCGGTGCGCCGACGCGCGCCGTCTGAACAGCCTCAAACAGCTGCTCCGCTTCCCACTGCGCGAGCACATCCTGCTCGAGTGCGTCGGGGCCCGCATCGGGGAGCGGTGCGAAACGAATCGTGTCCTGCGGTGCGGTCATCTGATCGGCGATCGTGGAGACAAACAAAACGGGCGAATGAACGGGGTCGCGCGGCGCGTACTACAGCCGGCTGATGACACCCTTGACGACGGCGGTCAACCGCGGCTCAGCGGCGCGCGCCACCTCGATGATCTGCACGACACTCGCCTCCTGCAGCGCATCCGGCAGACACTGGTCGGTGATGATCGACAGACCGAGTACACGCATCCCGCCGTGACGGGCCACGATGACTTCCGGCACCGTGGACATCCCCACCACGTCCGCACCGAGGGTGCGCAGAAACCGGTATTCCGCGCGCGTTTCGAGATTGGGCCCCTGCACCGCCGCATACACGCCTTCGCGCAGCGGAATCCCCGCATTGAGCGCGACGTCCCGTGCGATCTGACGCAGTCCGGCATCATACGGCTCGGACATATCGGGAAACCGCGGGCCGAGCGCATCGTCGTTGGGACCGATGAGCGGATTGTCTCCCAGCAGGTTCAGATGGTCCGAGATGAGCATCAGGTCACCGGGTGCCCACAGCGGATGCATGCCGCCACAGGCATTGCTGACCACCAGTGTCGTGGCCCCCAGCGCCCGCAGCACACGCACCGGGAAGGTCACCTGCTGCAGCGTGTAGCCCTCGTAGCGGTGAAAGCGACCCTGCATGGCGATAACCGACTTCCCCGCCAGGGTGCCGCACAACAGTCGCCCGCTGTGCGATTCCACGGTCGACAGCGGAAAGTTGGGCAGATCCTTGTAGTCGATCGACTCCGCCACGTCGATCTCCTCCGCCAGCGCGCCAAGACCGGTGCCAAGAATCACCGCGGCGTCGACGGGCTGGGAGAAACGGGCGCGGATCGCCTGCGCGCAGGCTTCGATGCGCTCACGTGCATGCAAACCGAGCGCCGGATGAGCGAGCCCGACGCGCTGATGCTCCTGCGTGTATTGCAACTGCGGATACGATTCGGGTGGTTTGGTCATCAGTCGTCCACTACATCAAGCCACGAGGGGGTCGGTGACGCCGGGCGCGGCGGCAGGTCGCGCAATTCGCGCATCATCGGCTGCGCTTCGGGCGGTACCGGCGCGGTGGTGATATTGCGCGGGGCCGTGGGATCCGCATCGGGGCGCGTTTCCGTCCGCCCGTCACGGGCGAATTGCACACCCGGCGGTGCGGGCTCCGCTTCGGCGGCTACCAGTTCGGTGAGCTGACGCTCAACCTGATTGCGCAGTTGGGCCAGGTAGCCCCGCCTGATGCGCCACAACTGCTGCAGTTCATCCTGCGCACGACGCACCTCATCGCGCACCAGCTGCAGCTCTTTCTCCGCTTCCGCGCGCGCTTCCCGCACGATCAGTTGGGCCTCGCGCTCGGCCTGCTCGCGGATTTCTCCGCGCAATTGCTGTGCACTGACCAGCGCGTCGTTGAGCGCCTTGTCGCGCTCGCGAAACGACTTGAGCTGCTCGAGAAAGTTCCGGGACTTCTGATCGAGGTCCTGATTGGCACGCGTCAGTCGTTCCAGTTCTTCGGCCACCTGATCGCGAAACTGGTCGACGCGCGTCCGATCGTAGCCACGCAATGCGTTGCCGAAGTCGTAGCGTCGGACATCAAGTGCTGTCAGATGAAAGGCGTCGTCCGTCATGCCGGGTTCCGAAGGTGCGCGCCGCGCGAGAGGCGATGAAGAGTCTGCAGGAGTTATGTCCGACTGCCGAACAGGATGGTGCCCAACCGCACGTGCGTGGCGCCTTCCTCGACGGCGATTTCGAAATCACCCGACATCCCCATGCTGAGCCAGGGAGCCGGATGTCCAGCCTGCTGCAACTGCGTGCGGCACGCGCGGGCGCCTGCGAATACCGCGCGAAGTTCGGTCTCCGGCGCATCAAATGGCGCCATGGTCATGGCGCCCATCACACGCAGGTTTCGATACGCACGCACCTGCTCGGCAAACGACGCGAGCTCTCCGGGAGCCACGCCGCTCTTACTGGACTCGCCACTCACGTTCACCTGCACCAGCACGTCCAGCGTCGAACCCGCTGCGGCCGCCGCCTGATCCAGCGCGACAGCGAGACGATCACTGTCGAGCCCATGCACCAACGAGAACTGCAGCGCGTTGCGCGCCTTGTTGCGTTGCAAATGCCCGATCAGGTGCCAACGCACCGGCACTGTCACCAACGGCATCTTGGACTCGGCTTCCTGCACCCGGTTTTCGCCGACATCGGCAACTCCGGCGCGCCATGCGGCCATCACGGCCTCCGGACCATGCGTCTTGGTCACCGCCACCAGGGTGACCGGTTGACCGTGTCCGCCGCGGGCGACCGCCGCATCGATGCGTTCACGCACCTCCGCAATTCGCGCCGAGACGGTCGCGTCAAACGGTGTCGCGTCAACGTCCGAAATTCGCATAGCATATGAAGTTAGCTGCCGTTGCACGTCCCCACAAGTAAGGTGTCGGCGAGGCTGCGGACACGCGTGCAGTGCAGGAGCCCCTGCATCTGGATCGCTGCCGGATCCGCGTCTGGCGGGAGCGCGCGGAACGCCGCGATCGGGATCTGCGCCTCGGCGCGTGTCAGTGTCGCCGGCGCAAGACCGACCGTCCCCCCGGCCAAGTCAAAGCTGGGGCTGTACACCAGTCCTTCCAGCACCCACCCCGCCGCCGGCTCGATCAGGCGCCGATCTCGCGCATCCAACAGGGTGCTGACCCGCACGGCGCGACGGGCAAGGCCGGCGCGGAGGTACGTCGATCGCAACAACGTGCCGAGACCGGGCCATCGTTCGACCGCCAACGTGGGCAGCATGTCGTGGCGTCGCGCCAGTTCGTCTCGATACCATTGCGCGCCCAGCAGCGGCACGGTGATCACCAGGACGTCCGGCCGCATGGCCTCCACCTGTTGCAGGTACCACAGTGGAAACGAATCGTTGTCGCCCGCGGTGTACAGCACGCCGTTTTGCGGCACGGCCTCGAGCATCAATCGCGCGACCGTTCGGGGCAACGTGGCAATCGGCTCGCGGGTGCGGTCCATCACCGGACGGTTTGCCAACAGCGGGACAGCGGCCAGCATGAATGGCAGCGCGGTAAGCGCGGCGGGCACCCGTCTGGACAATGCGGTGGCGATGCTTGCCATGCCCGCACCGGCACACATGCCCCACGCCCAGAAACCCAGCACGAAAAAGTAGTCGCGCTCTCGCGCCTCATGAACGGCGTTCGCCGGCAGAATGCCAACGCCGTACGATGGCCCCGCCCGCATGTTGAGCCAGATCGCCACGCCGATCGATCCGCTCGCCAGCAGCACGGCCATGCCGCGTCCCACGCGCCGCTCGTGTCGCCACAAGGCGCGCAACCCGAGCATCGCCAGCCAGACCCACGCCACAGAGAGTGACGTGCGCGCCCACGATGGCTGCGGAAACGGATGCAGCCCAAAGGCCACCTGCCAGTCGGCCCATTCGAACACGTTGCCGATCTGCAACCAGAGCGGCGCCATGCGGGGCCACAAACCGGCCACGGCGTACTGCTTGCGCTGCAAGACATCGAGCAGCGCCGACAGCGTCACCGGATGGCCAGAGTCGAGCAACGGATTACGCACTGACAAGAGTGGCAGCACGGCGACGGCCGACAGGCCGAGCAACACGAGGGCCATGCCACTGAGCACGTCGCGCCATGTTGGTCGCGCGCCGCGCCAGGCGAAAACGACCGCCGCCGGCAGTGCCACGAGCACACTGAGATGCAGCGGCACCGCCAGACCGGCGAGAAACGCCAGCAGTGCGCGCCACCGCGCACGCGCCAGGTCGCTCTGATCGTGTCGCCCCGCGCGCTCGCCGGCGGCGAGCATCGCCACCGACACCACGAGCGCGACGGCATAGACCTCCGTCTCGGTCGCGTTACTCCAGACGGTGAGCATGGTGCCGGCCCCAACGGCGGCGGCGACCGCCCCGCGACTGCCAATCCATCGCGTGGCCATCGCGGCGCCCACGCCTCCGGCAATCGCCGTGGCGACGACCGACAGCATAGTGACGGCGCGCGCCGGACCGGTCTCGGAAAAGGCCATAGCCGACAGTTTGCCCATCAGCACCCAGAGTGGCGTGCCAGGCGGGTGCGGAATTCCCAGTGTTTGGGCGGCCGTCACGAGTTCGGCCGCATCCCAGAACGTCAGGTCCGGCGCCGCCGATGCGAGGTAAACGGCAAACAGCAGCACGAAACTGACCACGCCGGCCACGAGCGACGAGGGCAGTTGAATGCCGCGACGCACCGCGCGCCGCGCCCCACCCTGCCCGGTCGGCGCCTGACGCGTGTCGTTCATCGTGATCCGCCATCACGCGCGTGAACACGCGCATAGACGAGCGCGACGACCCCGCATAGGGGATCGTCGCGCCAGTCGTTTGATCTGCTCGTTACGCCCGTAAGGCGGCGTGAATCAGGCAGGCGCGACCTCAGGACCGCCAAGCAGCGGCGGAGCGGATGGACGCGGCGTCGGCGTCATCGGCGGCAGCACCGTCAGTGGCGCGGCAGGCGAATCGGGCGGAAGGCGCGGCGGCAGCTCCTTGCCGGCCTTGAGCAGCAGGATGTCGTCACGCGTCAGCGTCTCGCGTTCCAGCAACTGCGCCGCGACGATATCGAGCAGCGGACGGTTCTCTGTCAGCACCCGCACCGCGCGCGCGTGCGCTTCCATGACCACCCGCTTGACCTCACCGTCCACCAGTTGCGCCGTCTGCTCGGAGACTTCGCGACGCGACTGGATTTCGCGACCCAGGAACAGCTCCTGTTCGTTGTCCCCGACGAGGATGGGTCCGATGGTGTCGGACAATCCCCACTGCGTGACGTACCGGCGCGCAATGCTGGTGGCCTGCTGGATATCGCTCGCCGCACCCGTGGTGACGCGGTCATGACCAAAGACGATCTCTTCGGCGGCGCGGCCACCATAGGCCATCACCAGACGCGCTTCGAGCTGCTCACGGGTGACCGACACGCGATCGTCTTCAGGCAACGTGAACGCAATACCAAGCGCGCGACCACGCGGCACGATGGTCACCTTATGCAACGGATCGTTGCCCTTGACGATCATCGCGCAGACCGCATGCCCCGCCTCGTGGAACGCGGTCAAACGGCGCTCCTCGTCCTTCATGACCAGCGATTTGCGTTCGGCGCCCAGCATGACACGATCCTTCGCCTCTTCGAGATCGCTCATGTAGATCTTGTCGTGCCCCTTTCGGGCCGCGAGCAAGGCGCCTTCGTTGACCAGGTTGGCCAAGTCAGCGCCGGCCATTCCCGGCGTACCGCGCGCCAACGAGGTCACACTCACAT
>JAGNMU010000174.1 GCA_017991005.1 Gemmatimonadaceae bacterium
CTTCGTCGCACTGGCCAGCGACGTGCCGGTCCAGAGATCGGGGAACTCACGATAGGTGGACTGCGTGAACAGGTACTGTTCGGCGTTTCGCGCCTTCTGTGGATTGCCGAGGTTCTTGTCCGCCATCACGATCTTCTCGGGCTTCGCATCGACACCCAGACGATCGCTGTAAAAGCCCGAGGCCTTGGTCAGCGAGTCGACCGCTCGCAGGAGCAGCGGCTGCGCCGGATCGATGAAGCGGTCTTCGCGATCGAGATCGACAAGGCGGAACGCCATGCCGGCCGAGCGACCGACACCTTCGGTGAGGTTCTTCGGCGCCACCACACCAGCGGGATCGGTCTCCCAGATGTCGAACCGATCATAGACGAGCACCCGCTTGTCGCCCGTGGTCCAACCGGCCAGACCGTACGGCGGCGGAATGTCCGGCGAATCGAATTCTTCATCCTGAAACTTGATGTTCGCGATGGCCGCGGTCAGGCTCACCTTCTTTCCGGTGGCCGTCGCATAGGCGTACCACTGTCCGTCGTCAAACCACGTGACGTAGTTGGCACCGGGCGACAGCTGCGCGTTGCCGCGGAGTTTCTTCGCGATCAGCGACTTCTTGCCCGTCGCGGGATCGATCAGATACGCATCGGCGCCACGTTCGCCCCAGAACTGCGGAATGGCGTACTCCACACTGTTGAGGCCGAGCGCAATCTTCGCGTTGTCACTCAGCGTCACCTGCAGTGAATCGTTGGAGAGCTGCGTCCACTTGCCCGTGCCAAGATGATACACGGCCGAATAGGTCCGGCTGCGATCGCGTGCGGCGTCCAACTTCTGCTGCGGCTGAATCTTCGTGTCCTGCCAGTGCCACAGATCGTATACCGCCTTGTCCGTGAGCGAGTCGGCGGGAATCGAATCCATCGGCACATTGGCCAGCGCGAACGTCACCGCGTTGCCGTCGCGCGTGAAGTCGACGCGGCCACGCTCGGCGATCAACATGCCGGCTGGTGCATCGGTACCGGCAATGACTTTGCGCGCCGTGATGGCGGCGGGTTTGCCCTTCGCCGGCACGAGCGACGCGTAATACACAGACACCTTCGGCTTGCTGCTGCTGTCGCCGAGGGTCGACGTGAACACCACCTGCGTGCCCTTGCGGTCGAACGCCAGACTCCGATACGCGGCCTTGCCCGTAAGGAGCGTGGTCACCGCTCCGCTCGACAGCGCGCGGAGATAGGCGCCGTCGCTTGCACTGTCCTTCGACGACACCGTGTAGCCGAGCCACTGTTCGTTTTCGTCGAAGGCAAACTCGGTGACGCCTTCGATGCGCGTTTCCGTACCCGACGCGAGTTCACGCAGGACCAGCGTGTTGCCCGTTTCGCGGCGCGGACCACCGGCACGCGCCGAGTCGCCGACTGCGGGCGCAGCGCCACCACCGCCCGCGCCTCGTCCACCGCGGCCGCCAGCCGGTGCCGCTCCGTTGGCAGCGCCACGTCCGGCTGCGGTGGTGTCTTCCAGCACGTAGGCCAGAAAGCGGCCGCCGTTACGCGCCAGCTGGAAGGAACGCACCGCAGGCACACGCGTGACCGAGCCGTCGGCCAGGTTCACAATGCCCATGCTGTTTCGCGGCGCCGTGGCCCCGCGTGTGGTGCGCGCGCGCTCAACGTCTGCGCGCGATCCGTAGATGGCGAACGCGACGAAGCGGCTGTCCGCGCTGAATTGCGCGGCCCCCACCGTGAAACCGCCGCCTTGGGCGCCAGCCTGAAGTTGCGGCCGTCCGGTGTACCCGCGCGCGACCTTGTACTCGGTGGCGGCGCTGGTGGAACGGACAATCAGGTCACCTTCTCCGATCACCGGTCCGACGGTGTAGGCCGCCCACTTGCCGTCGTTGGAGAGCGCCGAGCCGGAGATCGTGCGCCACTCATCGTACGTGTCCTGCGTGATCGCCTTCTTGCCGGCCGGTGCCGGCGGCGGCGTCCACGGCGCCACGCGTGTGTACGGATTCGCCGGCGCCGACACGGACTGGCCGTGCAGCAGCGCCGGTCCGAGCGCCATCACGCCGACCCAGAGGGGCCAGCTTGCACGCGGGAAGGGGATCAACGAAGTGCGCATCTGAGGAGAGGATCGAGGACGGAACACAGGAACGGGCTGGTCGGGGGTGTCGCGTCACGCCAACTTGTGGCAGTCACCGGCACTCGGCCGAACGAAAAAGACTAACGTCGCGGCGCTGGCCGCGTGAGGGATTCGATGGGCAAGCTGCTGGGCTACTTCGCACGCGGACTGGTGCTGCTGGCGCCTCTGGGCGTCACCATCGCCGTGTTGTGGTATGTGTTCACCAGCGTCGACGGCTGGCTGGGACGGTTCGTGGAATTGCCGCGCGGCGCCGGATTTGTGGTGACCGTCGGCCTCATTACGCTGGTCGGTTTTCTGGGCTCGGGATTTCTTACGCGCTCGGCCGTCGGATGGTTGGAGCGCGCCATGTCGCGCCTG
The DNA here is from genome assembly GCA_017991005.1 of Gemmatimonadaceae bacterium. Lineage (GTDB taxonomy): Bacteria > Gemmatimonadota > Gemmatimonadetes > Gemmatimonadales > Gemmatimonadaceae > Gemmatimonas. Next base: position 2,470 of record JAGNMU010000174.1, read on the forward strand.
CCGTTCGTGCGGCTCGTGTATGGCTCCACCAAAGACCTGCTCAACGCGTTCGTCGGCGAGAAGCGTCGCTTCGATAAACCGGTGCTGCTGACATTCATTCCGAACGGGACCCTGATTCTCGGCTTTGTCACACAGGAGTCGATGCAGCATCTCGGGTTGGTGGATCATGTCTCGGTGTATTGCCCACATTCGTATGCGTGGTCGGGACAGATCTATGTTGTTCCGGCGTCGCTCGTGCAGCCCATCGACGTGAACAGCGCGGACGCGATGGCCTTTGCCGTCTCTGGCGGTGTCTCCGGCCTGGTGCCATCAGCCATGTCCACCGGAGAGCATGCAGCACGCCGCACGCCTGGCGGCACACCGATCTTTCCCGCCTCGTGAGTCGGTCGACCATTCACTCTCGTGCCATCATGACCACTTTTTCGGGCGCGCTGCTTTTCCTCGCGGTCGCGGTGCAGCTGGCCGCCACCGGTCCGCTCGCGGCACAGGCGGCCGCGTCACGACCGCCGGAGCGCGCGACGCTGCTGCTCCCCGATGCGGTCTTTGATGGTACCGCCGACGCGGCCGTGCGCGGCTGGGCGGTGTTGGTTCGCGGACAGCGGATTGTCACGGTTGGGCCGTTGGCCGGTATGTCGGTCCCGGCGGACGCCGAACGCATTGCGCTGCCCGGAACGACGCTGTTGCCGGGACTCAGCGATCTCCACAGTCACGTCTTGTTGCACCCCTACGACGAGACCCCCTGGAACGATCAGGTCCTGCGTGAATCGCTGGCGCTCCGCACGGCGCGAGCGGTCAATCACCTGCGCCAGACGCTGATGGCCGGCTTCACCGTCCTGCGCGATTTGGGCACCGAAGGAGCCGACTACGCCGACGTCGGACTCAAGGAAGCAGTCGACCAGGGGATCATCCCGGGACCTCGCCTGTTCGTGACGACCAAAGCCATCGTGGCCACCGGATCGTATGGCCCCAAGGGTTTCGGTGCCGAGATCGGCGTGCCTCAGGGCGCGGAAGAGGCCGATGGCGTCGAGGGGGTCACCCGGGTGGTGCGTGACCAGATCGGTCATGGCGCCGACTGGATCAAGATCTACGCCGACTACCGCTGGGGACCACGTGGTGAGGCGCGACCCACCTTCACGGGCCCGGAGTGGCTGGCCATCGTGCAAACGTCGACGTCGAGCGGTCGCCCGGTGGTCGCACATGCCAGCACCGTGGAGGGGATGACGCGGGCCATCCTGGCCGGGGTCGAAACCATCGAACATGGTGACGCGGCGACCGCGACCGTTTTTGACATGATGAAACAGCGCGGGGTAGCCTTCTGCCCGACGCTCAGTGCCACCGAATCGACCACCCGCTATCGCGGCTGGAAGAAGGGAGTCGACCCTGAGCCGGCGGGGATCACGCAGAAGAAGGCCATGTTCAAGCTCGCGCTGGCATCCGGCGTGACCATCTGCAACGGCAGCGACGTCGGCGTGTTCACGCATGGGACCAACGCGCTTGAACTCGAGCTGATGGTGGAGTACGGCATGACGCCCATCGCCGCCCTCAAGGCGGCCACGAGCGTGAATGCGCGCCTGCTGCATAGGGAAAACGACTTCGGACGTGTCGCACCTGGGATGCTCGCCGATCTCGTGGCGGTGGAGGGCGACCCCACCACAGCCATCGCGCAGCTGCGTCGCGTCAACTTTGTGATGAAAGGTGGACAGGTGGTGCGCCGCGAATCTCCCGCCCCAAAGACTCGCTAGCCTCTGGACATCTGCAGTACCGAACGGAATCCTTAGCGGCTGGCCACCCGGCCGTTTTGTTCGTTGTGTTCAACTCCCGCCTCCGGAGCACGTTTGTCCTCATCCAACGCCGACTCGAACACCGGTTCGAATGAAGCGTGGGGTAGTCGAATCGGCCTGATTCTCGCCATGGCGGGAAATGCAGTCGGACTCGGCAACTTCCTTCGCTTTCCGCGACAGGCCGCCGCCAACGGTGGTGGCTCCTACATGGTGGCGTATTTCATTGCGCTCCTGCTGCTCGGCATCCCGCTCATGTGGATCGAGTGGGGCATCGGCCGAAACGGTGGTCGATATCGCAAAGGCCACCTGCCCGGCATGTTCGCGGCCATCTGGAAGCATCCAGCGGCCAAGTACTTCGGTGTGGTAGGCATGGTCGTGCCGATGGGCGTGATGATCTACTACACGTACATCGAGAGCTGGACGCTTGCGTTTGCCATCTTCTCGGCGACCAAGGACTATTGGGGCAACACGACGCAGGAAGCGATGATCGGCTACCTGCGCTCGTTCCAGGGTCTGACGCCGGAAGGGACGCAGCCCGTGCACATGGCGGCGACACCGTACCTGTTCTTCACGGTGACCCTGCTCATCAATATTTACGTCCTCTCGCGTGGCATCTCGGGCGGTATCGAGAAGCTGGCCAAGATCGGCATGCCGTTGCTGTTCTTCTTCGCGATCATTCTGGTTGGTGTCGTGCTCACGTTGCCGGCGCAGCCCGGTATCGGCGCCACGCCGGCCCAGGGCCTCGAGTTCATTTACAAGCCGGATTTGTCGCGTCTCAATCAGCCCGGTATCTGGCTGGCGGCTGCAGGACAGATCTTCTTCACGTTGTCTGTCGGCATGGGTTCGCTGCAGGCGTATGCCTCCTATCTCTCCACCAAGGATGACATCGCGCTGAACGGTCTCGCGACCGCCTCGACCAATGAAGCGACGGAAGTTGTCCTTGGCGGCTCGATTGCGATTCCGGCGGCCGTCACGTTCTTCGGCGTTGCGGGCGCCATGCAGATCGCGCAGGGTGGCTCGTTCGACCTGGGCTTTGCCACGATGCCGGTGGTGTTCCAGCAGATCGACAAGACCCTGCCCGTCGGCAACCTGCTGGGTGTCATGTGGTTTGGTCTGCTCTTCTTCGCCGGCATCACCTCATCAGTGGCGATGCTGACGCCGGTCACGGCATTCTTCCGCGAAGAGTTCGGCTACAAGCGCGAGACCGTGGCGTGGATTCTCGGTGCCGTCTGCTTCTGCATCGGCCTGATGCATGTGCACTGGCTGGGCCACGGCTTCCTGGACGAATGGGACTACTGGGTGGGCACATTCGGCCTGGTGCTCGTTGCCGTGCTGGAAACGGTGATCTTCATCTGGATCTTCAAGCCCGACAACGCGTGGAAGTCCATCCACATGGGCGCCGACATTCAGATCCCGAAGATCTTCAAGTTCATCATGACGTATGTCACGCCGCTCTATCTGTTCATCATCCTCACGTGGTGGGGCAAGGACGAAGCGATTCCCATCCTGCTCAACCAGCGTTCGGCCGGCAGCTCCAACCCGGTCAGCGATGTGGACATGCCGTTCATCACGATCTCGCGCGGAATCCTCGTCCTCCTTGTGATCGTGTTCCTCTTCTTCATCCGCGCCGCGTGGAAGAAGAACAAGTACGATGACCGGAAGGGCTTCGTCGAACTTCCCTCCAACCGCGCGGAGGCCTGATGTCCGGTGGTGCAATTGCCTTCATGGCCACGAGCTGGACGTTCGTGCTCGGTCTCACCGCCTGGTCGTTTGCCAGACTGCTGACCGACAAGAAACACTTTGATCCCGATGGCGTCGGACCGGCCTCACCGCCTGAGCCGCCGCACGGCAAGAAGAAGAAGTAGGCGGCAGATCGAACATCGCGACGGGCGCGGGCACCAGTTGGTGCTCGCGCCCGTTTGCCGTCGTGGACCCGACCGACTCCCTGCCGACGCATCTTGCCGAACGTGTGACGCGTGTGAACGGGCACGCCGTTCGTGCGGAGGGCGAGTTTGTTGTGTACTGGATGCGCACCGCCCTCCGCGCGCATGAGAATCCGGCGCTCGATGTCGCCCGTTCTCTCGGTGCGCGTCTGTCGTTGCCAGTCTTCGTGTACCATGCACTCTCCGAGCGCTACCCGTTTGCCAGCGATCGTCACCACACCTTCATACTTGAAGGGGCACGCGACGTCGAAGCCGAATGTGCCACGCTTGGTGTAGGGTACACGTTTCATCTGGAACGCCCCGGACACCGGACGAAAGCGCTGCGGGCACTCGCCGCGAGGGCCGCGGTAATTGTCACGGAGACCATGCCCATCCCGCCGTTGAGCACCCTCACGGCCCGGCTTGGCGCATCCACCGAGTGTGCCGTGCTCACTGTGGACACCGCCTGCGTCGTGCCGATGCCGCTCGTGGATACACTGCACACGCGCGCGTTCTCGTATCGTCAGGCGACGGCGTCACTCAGGCGCGCCCGTGTGGGCCGTACATGGCCTGCCGTCGATACGTCGGCACAGACCATGCAGCACGCGTGTGTGCCCGCGCTGCCCTTCGAGCCGATCACACTCGCGTCGGCCGACATCCCGTCACTCGTCGCCCAGTGCGAAATCGACCACGGCGTGGCCCCGGTGCCGCACACGCCTGGCGGCTCTCTGGCGGGATACACACGGTGGCGGCGATTTGTCGGGTCCGGCGCCCTGACTCGCTACGCGGCACTTCGCAATGATCCGGTGGGCGACGGAGTCAGTCGCATGTCGGCGTATTTGCACTACGGCATGGTGTCGCCGCTGCGGTTGGCGCGAGAGGCGTCTGCCGTGGCCGATACTGACTCCGATGCGTCAGCCGGCGCCGAGAAGTATCTGGATGAACTGCTGGTGTGGCGCGAACTCGCCTACGCGTTCTGCTATCACCACGGCGCGCCAGACACGTTCGACGCCGTCCCGGCGTGGGCGCGGGAAACACTCGCCCGACACGAGTCCGACAACCGGACCGTCCTGAGCTGGGAAAGATTGGCGCGGGGGCGAACGGGCGACGGATTGTGGGATGCGGCGCAGCAGTCACTGCGCGTGCATGGTGAATTGCACAACAACGTGCGCATGACGTGGGGCAAATCACTGCTGTCGTGGACGGCTTCGGCACGCGACGCGCTTTCGATGCTGGAAGACCTCAATCATCGCTACGCGCTCGACGGGCGCGACCCGGCGTCGTATGGAGGGTTGCTCTGGTGTCTGGGGCAATTTGATCGTCCGTTTTCGCCGGAACTGCCCGTTCTCGGCACCGTACGACCGCGAGACACCGCGTCACATGCGCAACGCATGAACTTGAATGACTTCGCGCGCCGGGCGGCACTGCCAGCGAGCGCGCACCGCTTGCGCGTAGTGGTGGTGGGCGCCGGAGTGGCAGGGCTGGCGTGCGCGCGCTCGCTGACCGATCACGGTTGGCAGGTGACGGTGCTCGAGAAAAGCCGCGGCGTTGGTGGACGCACCAGCACGCGTCGTGATGATGGGTGGCAGTTTGACCACGGCGCACCGTCGTTTGACGTGCGGGATGAGCGACTGGCACCGTACCTCACCTCGTGGCGCGCCGACGGCATCATTTCGCGGGTGCATGGCACGTGGGTCGGCACGCCCGGCATGAACGCGCTGGCGCGTCATCTGGCCGCGGATCTTACGGTCGTCACCCGTGCGACGGTGCAACGCCTCGAACGCGTTCACGCTGGCTGGCGGCTGTACTACTCGGTGCCGGATTCCGAGCTCGAGGCGACCGTGGATGCCGATGTCGTCGTGCTGGCGATGCCCGCGCCGCAATCAGCCGCGCTGTTGCGCCCGGTGACCGACCTCCGCGAGCTGGATCACGTGACGATGGATCCGTGCCTCACGGCGATGGTGGTGGTCTCGGGCAGCGACGCGCAGCTGATGAGTGAGATCAATGGCGCGGCGGGAGCCAGTGAGCCGTTCGCATGCATTCGTCAGCGACGCGGCGTGGATGCGACAACGGCCACATCGTTTGTCG
>JAGNMU010000175.1 GCA_017991005.1 Gemmatimonadaceae bacterium
GTGCTATCGCGCTCGACGCCACCATGCACTATGTGAACAACAGCATGGCGGCATACTACGGCGCGCAGAGTGACCCGGAGCAGGTGATGGCGTTGCTGCAGGCCGCCGCCATGCGCGCGCACGAAGCGGTGCAGGCGCGCCGCGTCGAAGCGGGGTTGCAGGGGACGATGGCGACGACGCTGACCCTCTACATCGGCATGTGGCCCACCTACTACGTCATGCAGGTGGGCGACTCACGCTACTACGTCTGGCGTCAGGGCGTCCTCACGCAGCTCACGCGCGATCAAACGCTCGCGCAGGATCTCGTGGATCAGGGTGTCCTGTCACCCGCCGATGCGTCGCGCACGCCGATGGCGCACGTCCTCTCCAGTGCCATTGGTTCCGACATGGCCACGCCGGTCGTGGCGCGATTGACCGCCGACTGGCACAACGTGCACCTGCTGTGTTCGGACGGGCTCACCAAACATGTCAGCGACGAACGAATCGCCCAGGTGCTGGGCACCATGACGTCGGCACGTCAGGCCTGTGAACAGTTGTTGCAGGAGGCGCTCGACGATGGAGGCACCGACAACATTACCATCGTCATCGGCCGAACCGTCCCCCGCGAGCTCACCCAGTGAAACGACGCACTTTCCTGCGGCACAGCGCCGCGCTGGCCGCGATGCCGGCGCTCTCGTCGCCCGCCTTGGACGCGCTCGCGATCCGTCGGTCTGCGCCGCTGCGTGTGAACGGCGTCCGGCTCAACAGCTGGCTCACCGCCTTCGACCGTATCGGGCGCACGGAGACCGGCATCAATCGCGTTGCCTACTCGCCGGCCGATCTGCAAGGACGTGCGTTCACCCTCGATCTTTTTCGGCAGGCCGGACTGGTGCCACGCATCGACGCCGCGGGCAACATCTACGGTCGCACGGAAGGCAGCAACAGCGCGCTCAAGCCAATCCTCATCGGCTCCCACGTGGACTCAGTGACCGACGGCGGCAACTTCGACGGGCCGGTCGGTTCCTTCGCCGCCATCGAAGTCGCGCGCACGTTGCGCGAGCAGGGCGTTCGATTGCGGCATCCGCTCGACGTCGTCGTGTGGCAGAACGAAGAAGGCGGTACGATCGGCAGCAAACTCGCCATCAACGATCTCACCGCCGCCGATCTCGACAAGGTCGCACGATCGGGCAAAACCATTCGCGAGGGTATCGCCCTGGTCGGCGGGAATGTTGATCGACTCGCGGACGCGGTGAAGAAGCCCGGCGACTTTGCGTGCTACATCGAGTTGCACATTGAACAGGGCGGTTTGCTGGAGAAGGCCGGCCTGCAGATCGGCGTGGTGCAGGGCATCGTGGGGCTCCGTTGGTTTGAAGTCACGATCACCGGCTTTGCCAACCACGCCGGCGCCACGCCGATGGATCAACGACAGGATGCCATGCTCGCTGCTGCGCAATTCACGGTGGCGGTCAACGCGGCGGTCCGCGCCGAACCAGGTCGGCAGGTGGCCACGGTCGGTCGATTGAATGTCACACCCAACACCACCAACGTGATCCCGGCGCAGGTGGTGCTGACGGTTGACCTGCGGGATCTCGACCGCGCCACACTCACCCGTTTCACGGCGCGCTTTGAGCAACTCGCACAGGAGATCAGCACGTCCACCGGCACCACGTTTGCGTTCAAACGGCTCGTGGACAGTGAGCCCGCCCTCGCCAACGCGAAGGTGATGGACTGGATCGAGTCGAGCGCCGCCGCGCTCGGGCTTAGCAAACAGCGCATGCCCAGCGGCGCGGGTCACGATGCGCAGGAGATCGCGCGGATCGCGCCGATGGGCATGATCTTCGTTCCCAGTGTGGGCGGTATCAGCCACTCACCAAAGGAACTCACCAAGGCCGATGATGTCGCGCACGGTGCTGATGTGCTGCTCAACGCGGTGCTGGCGGCCGATCGCGACTAGCCAACCCGTCTACTTGGCTGCGCGGATATCCTTGCCCCAGAAGGGGCCGCCAAACAGCGGTGACAACACGCAGAAGTCGAACGTGCCGGCAAGCAGTGGGACGCCACCCGCGATCGCCAGCGCCGTGCCGCCATCACTGTCCATGGCGATCCCACCGGCGATCATCCCGGCGCCCGCAATGACCCGTGCGATGCGACCGGCCGGACTCGACATGAACTGGGCAAAACCGGTCGACGCAAAGCCGCTGGGTGTGGGTGCGGGGGTGTCGGTGACTCGGTCGGACGACGTCGCGGCTGCCTCGCGAACGGCCGGTGGCATCGGCGCACGATAGCGGAGCGCGACGGCGGTCGGGATGCTCGCCAGTGCGGAGAGCTCGGCGTCTGACGACCGCGCACGCGACGTCGTGGATTGCAATTCTGCCTGCGCCTGTGCCTGAGAAGGCACCGCGCTGATGGCAGCAAGCGCGAGCGTGGCGATGATGGACCGGACGGTTGAACGCATGGGATGCTCGAAGTGAAGTGAACGGGCAGGTGGACACAATACGGTGCCAATCGCGCGCCGGAAGGATTCGCCGCATCTTGCAGGAGCGTATCGCATCTCGTTGTCGCGCACCGCGCGGAGCCAACTCATGGATCGTGTGCCTGTCGTATTTCTGACCATCGCATCGCTTACTCTGGCGTCGCTTTCACTCGCCGACAGCCACGATTCGGCTGTCGACATGATGTACGCGCCGGTAAGCGGGCATGTGTTCCATGATCGCAATGCCAACGGCGTACGTGATCCTGGAGAAACGGGCGTGGCGGGTGTCGCCATGTCCAACCAGCGCGAGGTAGTGCGCACCGATGCGTCCGGTGCCTTCGAACTCCCGTCCGCCGGGCCCACCGGTATCCTGTTTGTCAGTGTACCGGATGGATATGCCGCGCGCGCTTTCTATCGGACCATCGACACGAGTGCCTCCAATCGCGGTCCCATCGACTTCGCCCTGACGACGCTGGCACGTCCCTCGGTCGTGACGTTTGTCCACGCATCAGATACGCATATCGCCGCGCCGGTACTCGCCCGAACACAACGTCTGCGTCACCTGGTCGACTCTATCAGTCCGCAGTTCGTGCTCATCACCGGCGATCTGGTGCGCGACGCGTTGCGCGTCAGTGAAGAAGAAGCGGTCGGCTACTACGAGCTATTCCAGCGCGAAGTGGCACTGATCCGGCCGCCCGTCTTCACGGTGCCTGGCAACCACGAAATCTTCGGCATCGAACGCGACAAGTCGGGCGTGTCACCCACGCACCCGCTCTTTGGGCGCGTGATGTATCGCCACTATCGCGGGCCCGACTACTACTCGTTCACGCGGGCCGGCGTGCATTTTGTCGCGCTCAATACCGTGGACATCGACGACACGCGCTACTACGGTCACGTCGACAGTACGCAACTGGCGTGGCTCGAACGCGACCTGGCCGCCATACCGCCCGGCATGCCCGTCGTCACATTCAACCACATCCCGTTCTTCACGGCGATGGAGGTCGTGCAGGGACTCAAGGAGGCGCCACCGGCCCCGTCGATCATCACCATCGGCGGGAAGAATCAGTTCCGTCATACGGTGTCCAACGCCGCCGCCGTGCTCGCCGCCATCAAGGGGCATCCGTATCCACTCGCGCTGGCCGGGCACATGCATGCGCGCGAACGTCTGCGCTTCGAAGGCCTCGCCACACGATTTGATCAAGCCGCCGCGATCGTCGGCCCCTCACCGGGCCCGGGCACGATGTTCACATCGGGGATTACCGTCTATCGCATCACGCGCGGGCAGATCGACGACGGAAAATTCGTACCGCTCGGTCTCGATGCGGCGGCGCGAAAGTAGGTTGCACGCTCACGCCGCAGTTTCACCACAGAGAGCACGGAGGCACAGAGAAAAGTTGTTCTCTGTGCCTCCGTGCTCTCTGTGGTAAGCATGCTTTCAATCTCACTGCATGCACACCCGCACCGCCGCCGCAAACCGCGGCGCATCACTGGTGCGCAACCCGCACACACCCACGCGCAATCCCTCGGGAATCGGCACCACAAACACGCCTTCGTTCATCAGACGCTGCGTGACACCATGCGGGTCAGGGAGCTCGAGAGTGATGAAAAACCCGCCGTCCCACGGTGCCCCCGCCAGCCCTTCGGCTTTCAGCGCTGCGTCCAGCGCATCGGCACGCTCCGTCAGCACCGCACTCCATCGCGCATGCTCGGCGGCCAGCACGCCCAACGCCTCCGCATCGGATGTCATGCGCAGCAACACACTCATCGGTGCGCGCGCGCAATTCGAGTAGGTCCCTCGGCAGCTTACCGACAGGGCCGCTCCAAGCGCCGGATCCGTGCACCACGGAAACACCAGCGCACCCGCACGGGCGCCGTAGATCGTGTACGCTTTGCTCAGCGACAGGCTTGCCCCCACCAGCACGTGTCCTTCTGCCGCAAATGCCGCGTAGTCGTCGAGCGCCTCACGCACGGCCTGCGCGTCGCGCGCGTAGTCGAGGTACGCAAAATCGAGCAAGAGCGTCACCGGGCCGCGTGACGAGATGTCGCGCAGCATCGCGAGGAGTGCGCGACGGTCGGCCGACGTCAGGCTGCGCCCCGTGGGATTGTGGCACGGATCGTTGAGCCAGAGCAGCAGTCGACCCTGCGAGGTCAGCAGCCCTTCGCAGGCGGTTCGCCACGCGTCCAGGTCGAGCGACGCACCCGCAGCCGGATACGGCACCGTGTCCATGATCACGCGATTTTCCAGCGCGAGGGTCGCGTACGGCCCCCAGTACGGAGCCGCCGTCAGCAGGTGCTGACCGGGTTCCAGTAAATTGCGGAGGCTGAGCACAAGCGCGCCGGTGCCGCCAGGTGTCGCGGCGCCCATTCCGTAACTCATCAGCTGCGGCCAGTGCCGCTTGGTGAGCGCGAGGAGATACGCCGTATCTCCCGCAATCGGCGCATACGGGGCGATCTCCATGGGGGCGAGCGCACGGTACTTGGCCATGACCGAGTCGTGCACCACCAGCTTGCCCTGATCGTCCAGCAACGCGCCCACGGTGGCGTTGATCACGGAAACACCAGCGGCCGCGCTTTTCTGCGCGGCCGCGTTCATCGTGAAGATCGGGTCGGCGCCGTCAAAATGGCGCCGACCGGGGACCAGCTGTTCGATGTGTTCGCTCACGGACCCTTCGGTTTGGTTTCCAGCGGACGCACCGTCGGATACTCGATCCCGAGCTGCTCCAGATACGTCTTGAACTTCGTCGGATCATAGTAGTACTTGACCATCTGCGGACGGTACCGCGCCATGATGTCGGCATTCAGCCAGATGGGCGGCGTGTCCTGCGGACGGATGAACGGCTGATACTTGATGTCTTTTGTCTGCACGTTCTTGAAGTAGTCCCACGCGTCCGCCACCACCTTCGGCGTCATGAAGATGTCGAGCATGGTGAGCGCCTGCACTTTGGCACCCGCCAGCGCGCCCTTGTGCGCAATCGGCGTGGCCATCGAAATGGCGTTGGCCCAGTTGTGCCCCGGCAGTCCGGGGATGTTCGACGGAAAGCGCAACGTGATCGTCGGCACGTTCCACGCCACGTCACCGATGTCGTCCGAGCCGCCACCCATCCAGTTCTGCGGCACTTCCGAACCACGCAACTGCGAGTTCACCTGCTCCGACAAGCCAAAATCGGGTGAGCCCAGTTCGCGCTGAATGCCCTTGGCCAGCGTCTGATCCTTCTCGTCCCACTTCGGCATGCCCACCGTCTGCACGTTCTTGTGCATCGCTTCGGCGATCGGCTTGCTGAAGTGGCCCGACCAGCCCGACCCCAGAATCATGATGGTGTCCAGCTTCGTATCCGTCATCATCGCGGCGCCTTCGGCGATCTTCTTGCCGATCTCGAACAGCGCCATCGTGCGCGGATAATCCTGCTCGCGGAAGTAGAACCAGATGCTCGCCGTGCTGGGGACGACGTTCGGCTGGTCGCCGCCGTCCTTGATCACGTAGTGCGAGCGCTGCTGCAGCCGCAGATGTTCGCGGCGGTATTCCCACGCCTGGCCCATCAGCATGACGGCATCGAGCGCACTCTGACCGCGCCATGGCGCGCCGGCCGCATGAGCGCTCGATCCCTTGAAGCGGAACTCCGCCGACAGCAGCGCGCTGGATCCGCTGGCGCCCCACGACACGCCAAGGTCGTTGCCGACGTGTGTGAACAGGGTGACGTCGGTGTTCTTGAACACACCCGCGCGCACCAGGAACGCTTTGCCGGCCATCTGCTCTTCCGCGATGCCCGGCCACAGCAAAATCGTGCCGGAGATCTTGTCGCGCTCCATCAACTTCTTCACGACGATCGAGGCCACGATGTTCACCGCCTGGCCCGAATTGTGTCCCTCGCCGTGGCCGGGCGCGCCGGTGATCAGTGGATCCTTGTACCCGACGCCTGGTTTGTTGCTTGCCTGCGGAATGCCGTCCACGTCGGAACCCAATGATATCTCGGGCTTCCCGGTCCCCTGGCTCCACTTCGCCGTCCAGGCCGTCGGAATGCCCGCGACCCCGCGTTCAATCTTGAAGCCTTCCTTCTCCAGGATGCCCGTCAGGTACTTCTGAGATTCGAACTCCTGAAACCCCAGCTCCTGGAAGGAGAAAAGCATGTCCACGATTTCCTGGACCTGCTTGGACCGGGCCTGCACCATCTGCAGCGCTTCGGTCTTGAGCGCCGCCAGCTTCGGATCGACTGGCGCCGCAGGGGTTGCGGGCTGCGAGGTGGCTCGGGGCGGATCCTGCGCCAGCAGCTCGGCACCGAACGACGTGCCGGCGAGTATCAGGGCGGAGGACAGCAGAGCGCGGACGGGGCGCTGGAAAACGGGCACGGCAAGTCTCCTGTGTTCGGTCATCACGACGCGGGGATTCGACGTTGCGAAGTTACGTTTCCCGCGCGCCTGCGCCATGCCTTGTCCCGGGGAAACCCGCACTGCCGCCCGCTCGTACGGACCCCAAGACGTGCCTGCCGTCACTTTGCTGTCACCCCGCGGTCGCCTTCTGTGCGGTCGGCACCGGCGGGTCTTGCTTCCGGACCCTCTCCAGCCCGCCGCCGTGCCGCTTGCTGCTCACCACCCAATCGTCGCGCTGCGCCGCTTCGCCGTCCTGATGCTCACCGGGGTGTCCGGTGTGCTTGAGGCGCAGCAGCCGCCCAAGCCGCCAGCCCGGCCCCCACGTGATACGACCACCGCCGCCGAACGCACTCAGCTGCGTGAAGCGACGCGTGATGCACGCGCCATCGCGCGCCGTCGACTTTCCCCCGACTCGATCACCCGCCGACAGCGGGCCGACTCGGCGGCGGCCACCGCCTTCGATTCGCCCGAGGCCCGCGCCATTCTCCTGCGGGCCCGCGAGGCCCGCGAACAGCAGGACAGCGCCCTGACCGCCTACCGCGCCACCACCACGCAGCGGATGTCGCTGTCACTCGGCGCGCGGCGCGTCGGTCTCGAAAAGCTGCTCTTCCGCGGCGACAACGTGGCGCAAATCTCCTGGAAACGCGGCGTCGGCGTGTGGGTCAATCCCATCGGCTCACGTATGACGGTGCCGATGGCCAACAAGGTCGACGGCGACATGGCCAGCGCGGTGTCCATTCCGTACTTCCCCGGCCGCGAGTCGCTCTGGTTTCCGTCGTCCAACTTCGGTGTGGTCAAATCGGACATCGACGAGCGGGAGATGATCCATCCGCTGGCCCGCGGCGCGGAGACGTACTACCGCTACGCCACCGGCGACTCGATCAACATCAAACTCGAAGGCGGTCGCGTGATTCGTGTGCGCGAGCTGCGCATCACCGCGCGACGCCCCGAATACCGCCTCTTTGTCGGGTCCTTCTGGTTCGACCGCGACGGCGGACAACTCGTGCGCGCAGCGTATCGCATGGCCGCGGATCTCGAGATCTGGGATGTGGCGCAGGAGGAGACCAAACTCGATGCGATGGAAAGCCGCGAGTCGGCCGCCGTGCGCGATTCGATCGTGCGCGCACGCCTGCCGCGCGAGCTGTACGTGAAGGATTCCATCGACCGCGCCGCCGCGGCGCGCAATGCGAGTCGCAACAACAACAACGATGACGACGTGCCCGGCTGGGTGAGCGGCATGTTTCGTCCGGCGAAAGCCAAGCTCGACGCCATCACCGTCGAGTATGGACTGTACCAGGGCAAGTTCTGGTTGCCGCGCGCCAACAGTGCGACGGCGTCGGCGCAGGTGGGTCCGATGCGCGTACCATTCCGCATCGACGAGAAATTCACGTATGAAGACGTGAAC
>JAGNMU010000004.1 GCA_017991005.1 Gemmatimonadaceae bacterium
GGCCTGCACTATGCGCCGTCTGCCACGCAAGCGAGTGGTGCCCTGATCGGGTTTTTCGCGGACGCGATCGGCACCGCGGTCTCCAATCTGCCCATCAGCTCCTCCTCAGGCGGTGTCACGTTTTCGTTCAGCGGTGGACGTCCCGTGAAGACCTCCACGTCGTCGGGGCCGATCTTTGCTGAACGCGGACAGACGATCGGCAAAGGGCAGCTGCTGGCGGGCGCCAACGTCACCTCGCTCAGCTTTGCGACCTTTCGCGGTCTGCCACTCGATCAGCTCAACTTCAATTTCACGCACCAGAACGTTGGTGATCCGGTCTTGGGCTCACCCGACTTCGAGAACGACGTGATCTCCGTGCGTTCGGATCTCAATCTGAACGTGTTCGTCACCACGGCGTTTCTGACGTATGGGGTGCTGGATAAGCTCGACGTCGGCGTCGCCGTGCCGATCGTGCGCACCTCGCTCAGCGGCACGAGCCAGGGGACGATCACACCGTTCGGCGCGAACTCGCCGCACTTCTTCGGCACCCCCACCAGCCCGAGTCTGACGGCCAGCGGCAGCACCGATGCATCTGGCATCGGCATCGGCGACGTCGCCGTGCGCGCCAAGCTCAATCTGTCGCGCACCGACAAGGCGGGATTTGCGGTGTTCAGCGATGTGCGTCTCCCCACCGGCGATGCCGACAACTTCCGTGGTGCCGGCAGTCTGAGCGCTCGGGTCCTCGGTGCCTATTCTGGCCGGTACGGCAACTTCTCGCCGCACCTGAACGCCGGTCTGCTCGTGCGCACTGACAGCCTGCAGAATAATGCGGCGTTGGCGACCGCCGGATTCGACCAACTGATCAACGACTCGTGGACACTCGCCTTTGACGTGCTGAGCGAATACCAGATCGGTGAGAACAAGGTGGCGCTGCCGCCGTCGGTACAGATCACGGCCCCCTTTGCGCGGACGGTCTCTCCCACCAACATTCCCGGGAGCAAGGACCACGTGGTCAGCGGCTCCATTGGTGCCAAGTTCACGTCGTCCCGTGGTTTGACCACGGTGTTCAACGCACTGGTTCCGATCAAGACGGGCGGCCTGCAGTCGCGCATCGCCTTCACGGCCGGTATTGAATACAGCTTCTAGCATCTGCCCGCCCCGCGAGAACCGCCCATGCCCATGTACGTGTACGAAACCGTTCCGACGTCCGGCGACGAAACGCTGGAACGTTTTGAGCTGCGACAGTCGATGTCCGAGCCAAGCCTCACGACACATCCGGAAACTGGCGTGCCCGTGCGCCGAGTGCTCAGCGGAGGACTCGCGACATTTACGAACAGCGCGGCTCCGCAGCCAGGGCCACGTGGCGGCATGGGGTGCGGAAGCGGGTGTGGCTGTGTGAGCTGACGCGCAACATGTGCGCAGCGCGCGCGATCACATCGCGCCGTTGTATGGTTCTTCCAATGGCGGTGTCTGCTCGGTGAGCCGGCGCCGCCGTTGCCGTTTCCAACGTCCTCTTTCTGACCTTTGCGAGGTAGCCGGTGAACGCGTTCTCCCGTCGTGATTGGCTCCGCCATGCGGGTGTGGGGCTCGGAGCCAGCGTGGTACTGCCAGGCCTTTTGCCAGCGTCCGAGATGGCGCGCGCACTCGGCCCCAACGTGTCGTACGCGCACATGCTGGCGCAGATGGAACGCGACGTCACGAGCGCACGACGGGCAGCCGGCCCCATTCGGCTGATGTTCAACGAGAATCCGTTTGGTATGTCGCCGAAAGCCAAGGATGCGTTGACGGGGAGCTGGATGCAGCACCCGTGGTATGCGCCACCGATCCGCGGGGAAATTCGAGCGACCTTCGCCAAGCATGTTGGCGTCCCAGTTGACCACGTGCTCGTCACGCAGGGCTCGAGCGAGGTCCTGACGGCACTCGCGTTGGCGTACAGCATGGAGGGCGGCGAGATCGTCACCCCGTGGCCGACGTTCGAAGACATCCCGCGCTGGGGAGAGACGCTCAAGGCCACGGTGCACCGCGTGCCGCTTGACCAGTATTTCGATCACGACCTCTACGCGATGAATGCGAAGGTCGGCAGTGGCACCAAGCTGGTGTTCGTGTGCAATCCGAACAATCCGACCTCCAATCTCACGGAGGACCAGTCGCTGCGGGACTTCGTGTCGACGACGGCCAAACGCACGACGGTTATCGTCGATGAAGCCTACATCGACTACGTCGACAAACCGGGACACGCCTCGATGGTGGACCTGGTGCTCAAAGGCGAGAGTGTCGTGGTATCACGCACGGCGAGCAAGATTCACGGACTCGCCGGATTGCGCTGCGGGTTTGCCATCGCGCGCCCCGACATCATCAGGCGCCTGCAGCAATACGTGTCCGGTGATCCGAACGTGTTTGGACTGCTGGCGGCGAATGCGTCGCTGCTGGATACCGAATACCAGACGTTCGTCAAACAGAAGAACCGCGAAGGGCGGACCTTGTTGCTGGACACCTTGGCGAAACTCGGACGCAAGGTGGCACCGTCGCAGACGAACTTCGTGTTTTTCCATACCGGCAAGGCGATCCAGCCCGTACAAGCGTATTTCCTGTCGAAGAACTTTGTCGTGGGCCGAGCGTTTCCGCCGTTCAACGACTGGTGCCGCGTCAGCATTGGAACGCCGGCCGAGATGACAGAGTTCTGCGCGGCCGTCCCGGGACTGTTTGCGTAGCGCGGCGGGAATGCTTCAGTCGTAGCGCAGCGCCGTCATCGGCTCCGTCCGACTGGCGCGCTGCGCTGGCAGCCACCCCGCCGCAAAGGCCACGCCGGCCAACAGCAGTACCGCAAGGGCAAACACCGTCGGATCGTGCCCCTCGAGTCCGAAGAGCATCGACTGTGCCGCCCGCCCGAGGCCGAGCGCTACGAGGGCGCCCGCGGCCGCACCGATACCGATCATCACCCCCACCTGTCGCAGTACCATGCGCTGCACGTTGTGGCGGTCGGCGCCCAACGCCATGCGTACGCCGATCTCGCGCGTGCGCTGCGACACCGAGTACGCCAGCACCCCATACAGGCCGATCGCGGCCAGCAGTGTGGCGAGCAGCGCAAACGCCGCCGACAGAATCGAAATCATCCGATCGAGAAAAACGTTTTCGCGCATCTGCTGCGGCAGCGTCTTGAGATCTTCCACCGGCAGCGTGGCATCGATGCGCTTCATCACGCCAGGTATCGCTGCGACAAGCTGATCGGTCGGGAGACTCGACCGCGCATAGAAGTACATTTGCCCGAGCACGCCTTGCTGCATCCACGGCAGATAAAACACCGCCTGCGGCTCGCGCTTGACATCGTTGTACTTGATGTTCGGCACGATGCCGACAATCTGGATGTTGAGTGAATCGCCACTGCCTGCCCGTCCCATGAATTTGCCGACGGCATCGTTGCCCAGTTTGAACTTGTCGACAAAGGCCTGATTGACCACGGCGACCCGAGTCCCTCCATACTGGTCTGCCGCCTGAATGTCTCGGCCGCTGCGCATCACGACGCCCATCATCTTGAAGTAGTCCGCACCAATCGCGTTGTAACGCGAATTGCAGTCCACATCCGGCAGGCAGGCGTAGCCCTGCACCCGCACATCGTTGCCCCAGCTGTCGCCCGAGAGCAACGGCACGAGTGAACTGGTCACCCCCGTGACACCCGGAACGGCGGCAAGCTCCTGCTCGATACGCGCGTACAGCGCCTTGGCGCGCAGCGTGTCGTACCCCACGCGAAGCGGCGTCACCGAGAACGTCGCCACGTTTTCGATCTGCACGCCCAGATCGACGCGTGTCACGTTGGACAGGCTCTTGAGAAAGAGTCCCGTGGAGACAAGCAGCGCAGTCGACAGTGCGATCTGTGTGATCGCCAGTCCGGCGCGAAAGCGCGCGGCGCCCTTGCCGCCGGCAATCTGTCCGGCGCCGGCCCGAATCGTGCTCATCAAGTCGGACCGGGTCGAATGCAACGCGGGAAACAAACCGAAGAGGAGTCCAGTGGCCACCGCGAGTCCACCGGCGAACACGACCACCGGCGTTTGAATATTGAACTGCAGCGTGGTCGACGCTTCGGGTGGCAGCAGCGCGGCGATGCCGTTGAGCGTCCATGACGCGACGAGGATGCTTGCCACACCGCCCAGCAGCGCCAGCACCACGGATTCGACGAGCAACTGCGTCATCAGTCGCCGACGCGACGCACCCAGCGCGAGTCGCACACCCATCTCCGTGGCACGCCCCGCGCCTCGCGCCAGCAGCAGGTTGGCGATGTTCGCGCACGCGATGAGCAACACGACCGCCGTGATGGCAAAGAGCATTGCCAGTGGCGTACGGGCCTCACCCTGCATCGAACTTTGGCCCCGACTGCCCGGCTCGAGCACCATCTGCTTGGCCTTGAATCGCGCCATTGTCACGTCGCTCATCGACTGCTGCAGTGGCGCTTCGATGTTGGCGAGAATGGGGCGAATAACGCGATCGAGCCCCGCCTTGGCCGTGGCCAGCGGGACATCGGGTTTGAGACGCCCGAAGACGTAGATCCAGTAGTCCCGGCGATTCGTCAGTCCACTGTAGCTGCCCACCCAGATGCGCGACTGCATCGGCACATACAGCATCGGGCGCGCGCCGAGTGTCGTGCCATCAAAGCCTTCGGGGGCTACGCCGACCACGGTGAACGACCGCCCGTTGACCCGCAGCGATTGCCCGATCACGTCGGGCGCGCTGGCAAAGCGTTCAGTCCAGAGCCGATGGGCAATCACCGCGACCATGTTGTCGGCACCAGGCTCGTTGTCCTGCGGCCCGAGCAGCCGGCCCAGTGCCGGCCGAACGCCAAGGGTGGGGAAATACCCACCCGTGACCCACATGCCCTGCCCCGTGCTTGGTTCGTTACCGATGGCGAGACTCAGACCGAACAACCGAAATCCGGCAAAGCCGGCGAGCACCTTTTGCTCCCGCTCGATGTCGCGCACCATCGGATAGCTGAAGATCACCTCGCAGCTTCCCGACTGATTGCACGAATCGTTGCCCTGAATGGGGCCCGGCATGCTGATGTTGACCAGTGCGTTCGGCGCCATGACCGGCAGTGGGCGAAGCAGGATCTGATCAAAGAGCGAGTAGATCGCGGCGTTCGCGCCGATGCCGAGTGCCAGCGACAGCACGGCCACCGTCGTGACAAACGGCGTCTTGAGCAACATGCGGAAGGCCAGGCGGATGTCGCGCATGGGCGGGCTGCTGGAGGGAGGGGGCCTGATCGGGCAGGGGGTGCCTTCGAGTCAGACCGCGGCCACCCCTGATTGGTTTGAACGCCTCACCGATTGGCGCACCGTCGACATGGCCCGTATGCTAGAGCAACCCGTTTCCCTGCGCGCATGACTCTGGCGGTTCCGGAACAGTTGGCTGCTTCGCTTGCTGATCGCTATGTCATTGAGCGCGAACTCGGTCGCGGCGGCATGGCGACGGTGTATCTCGCGCGCGATGTGCGCCACGGGCGGCAAGTCGCCATCAAGGTGCTGCACCCCGAACTCGCCGCCGTGCTGGGCGCCGAGCGGTTTCTCGCCGAGATCAAAACGACGGCGGCGTTACAGCATCCGCACATCTTGCCGCTGTTCGACAGTGGTACCGCCGATGGGCAGCTGTTCTATGTGATGCCGTTCATCGACGGTGAGACGCTGCGCACGCGCTTGGATCGTGAAACACAGTTGCCGATCGCCGACGCGGTGCAACTCACGCGCGAAGTGGCCGACGCGCTGCAGTACGCGCACGAGCGCGGCGTCATTCACCGCGACATCAAGCCCGAGAACATCCTGTTGCAGGGCGGGCACGCGCTGGTCGCAGACTTCGGCATCGCCCTCGCCGTGCAACACGCCGGCGGGCAGCGGATGACGCAGACCGGGCTTTCACTCGGTACGCCGCAGTACATGAGCCCCGAGCAGGCCATGGGCGAGAAAGTGATCGATGCGCGCAGCGACATTTATGCGCTGGGCGCGGTCACTTACGAAATGCTCGTCGGCGAACCGCCATTCACCGGTCCCAGCACTCAGGCGATCGTTGCACGGCTGCTCTCCACCGCGCCGCAGCCACTCTCCGCGATGCGCAGCACCGTTCCGGCCCACGTAGAGGCAGCGGTGCTCACCGCGCTCGCCAAGCTGCCGGCAGACCGACCGTCCAGCGTGAGCGAATTCGCGTCACAGCTCGCGGGCTCCTCACCGGTCGCGTTCACTCGCGCGAACGAGCCGCGTCCACACGCCGGAATGGGTGGCGGCGCCCCGCACGATGCGCAGGAAACCGCGCGCGCGTTGCGGCGCACGCGCGCGCTTCTTGGCGTGACCGCGGTCGCGGCGTTGGCGTCACTCGGCGCCATCGGATGGCTCACGTCACGGCCAGCGCCGGTGGCACAGGTGCGCACGTTCCTGCTCACGCTCCCCGACTCCACCTCGCTGCTCGACGGCGCGATGCCGCGGCGCATCGCCATCTCCCACGACGCGCGCCGAGTGTTTTTCGCGGGCGGGCTCGCTGGAAACAACGGCCTCTTTGCACGCGATCTCGCCGACACGCTCGTCGAGCGGGTCCCGGGTACGGAGCGTGGTCATTCGCCGGTGCTGTGTCCCGACGGGCGATGGCTGTACTTCACTCGTATACAGGTGCAAGGCGTGTATCGCGTGCCTCCCGCGGGCGGACAGCCAGCGGCCGTCCTCGATTCCGGCACGGTGACCGATTGCAACGACAGCGGCGACCTGTTGGTGACGCTCGGCAGGCGGCTGCTCCTGTGGCGCGAGGGACAACCATTGCGCGAGATCACGACGGCGGACAGCGCCCGCGGCGAGCAGCTCATCTGGCACGGCGCCTTTCTGCCAGGAGGGACGCACGCCGTGGTCAGCGTTCGACGTATGGGCCAGCCGTTTGGTGTCAGCACGCTGGCCACCGTGCCGCTGGCGGGCGGCGCGCCAACCTCACTCTCCGCAACCGGTCTCCGGCCCAAATTTCGCGATGGGTACTTGCTCTTCGTCCGCGACGGCAATCTCGTGGCCGCGCCATTCGACACGAAGCGCAACCAGCTCCTCGGCGAAGCGGTGCCGCTGGTCGGCAATGTGGCCACGCGACTGCAAGGTACGGACTACGATGTCAGTGACGACGGCACGTTGGTGTATGCGAGCGGCACGAATGGATCGCGCTACCGCCTGGCCCGCGTGGATCGTGATGGGCGAGAAGAGTTGCTGGACCGAGAACCGATGCCCTACAGTTGGCCGCGGTTGTCCCCCGATGGAAAGCGCATCGCCGTCGAAGTGCGGGCCGCGAACGCCAGCGGATACGACGTGTGGCTGTTCACCCTGGCGAGTCGTTCGCTCGAGCGCCTCACCAGTGGGTTCACCGGCATACGCTCACTTGGATGGAGTGATGACGGCCGGCGCGTCGCCTATCTCACGCAGATGAACAGCGGCACGCCGCAGGCGACGCGCACCATCACGTGGGTCCCGTGGGATCTCAGTGCGCCACCACTGCGCGTGCCCGTGCGTATTCCCAATGGCACACAGGTAGAAGACGCCACGCTGCGCAGCACCACCAACGTCATCGTGATGCGCTCTCGCGGATACGGTCAGCCGGGCGATCTCTGGATCGCCTCGCCACCGCCATCCGGTGATTCGGTGCGGCAGGCACGCCCTTTCGTGGTAACCGATGATGACGAGGAAACCCCGCGTCTCTCTCCCGACGGGCGCTGGGTGGCCTATGCCAGTAGCGAAACCGGCCAGTACGAGGTGTACGCGCGCGCAACCGACGGTACCGGAGGGCGCATCCCACTCTCGGCGGGATTCGGTGCCGAACCGGTGTGGGCGCCCGATGGCCGCGGTCTCTACTTTCGCGGCGAAGGCCGCATGCACTTTGTCGCGCTCACGAGCGGACCCACGCTCGGGGTAGTGCGACACGACACGCTCTTTGTTGATCCGTACCGGCGCGAGACACTCGCCGTCCCCTACGACGTCTTTCCCGACGGGAAGACGCTGCTCATGCAGAAGCCAAGTGGCACGAACTCGCGATCACCCATCGTGGTGCTCAACTGGCCGGGGTTATTGCGGCAGGGCGGCACGAGGAATGCGCCCCGCTGAACCAGCGAACCAACAGGATTGACCACGTGGCACTCGCCATCAACTACACCACGCTCAAAACGCGCTATCTCGCCGATACCCAATTCGGCGGCGACGGCGCCACACCATCGCTCGCGCGCGCGCTCGAACGCATCGGCTGGCGTGCCGTACGTGATCCGTCGCCTGAAGAATTGGCGGGATACCTCGTCGAGTTACTCGAGGCGTGCGTGTTTGAGCACCGTGACCTCACACAGCTCACGGCAGGCATCGCGGCCACCCTGCGCGCGTGCGGCCCGATGCTGGATGGCGGTCTGCCGCCGGTGGAAGCCTATCTGCCCGCGGCGGAAGACGTATTGCGCCGCTACGTCGACGGTGAGCACACTCCGCGAGAGGCGCCGTCTCTGGACACCAACCTGCTGGACATGGAACGATTCGACGGCTGACCCACGGGCGCGCGACGCTGAGCCTGCCGTTCGCCACCTGAACCCCGCCGTGCTACACTAGGGACAACTCGCGACCCCTCCTGCATGATTGGTGTAGTCCCCACACAGCTCGCCGCCGCCCTGAGCCACAGCTATCGCGTCGATCGCGAGCTCGGCCAAGGCGGCATGGCGACCGTCTATCTCGCCCACGATCTCAAGCACGATCGTGATGTCGCGATCAAGGTGCTGCACCCGGACTTGGGCGCGGCGCTCGGCGGCGAACGCTTTCTCTCAGAAATTCGCACCACCGCGCGCCTCCAGCATCCGCACATCCTGCCGTTGCTCGACAGCGGCGACGCGAATGGATTGCTGTATTACGTCATGCCGCTCGTCACCGGCGAAACGCTGCGCGCGCGTCTCGAGCGCGAGAAACAACTCCCCATCGCCGACGCGGTGCGCATCGCCCGCGAAGTCGCCAGCGCGCTCGACTACGCGCATCGGCAGAATGTCATCCATCGCGACATCAAGCCGGAGAACATTCTCCTGCATGATGGCAGTGCACTCGTGGCAGACTTCGGCATCGCGCTCGCCGTGCAGACCGCCGGCGGCGCGCGCATGACGCAAACGGGACTCTCGCTCGGCACGCCGAGCTACATGAGTCCCGAACAGGCGATGGGGGAACGCACCATCGATGCGCGGAGCGATGTGTATGCGTTGGGTGCGATGACGTACGAGATGCTCGCGGGTGAGCCGCCGTTCACGGGGCCCACCGTGCAAGCGATCGTCGCGAAAGTGATGAGCAGTGAGCCCGTATCGATCGTATCGCTGCGCAAAGCGGTGCCAGCAAACGTTGCGGCGGCGGTGCATTCAGCACTTGAGAAGTTGCCGGCCGATCGGTGCGAGAGTGCGAAGGTGTTCAGCGAGCTGCTCGCCGACACGCGGGCGACGTTCGCACATACGTCGTTCGGCGCGACGGCCGCGAACACGGTCGCATCCTCGCGTTCGTCGCGTACCGTTGTCGCCGGCGCCATCGCCGTTGCGGTCGTGAGTCTCGGTGTCGCCGCGTTCGCGTGGCGAGGTGCACGCAGCAGCACGCCAGAACCGGTGGTACCGCTATCGCTCGACTTACCCAACGCGCGTCCGGAGCTCGCACGCTTCGCCGTATCGGGCGACGGCACGCGCTTCGCGTTTGCCACGGACGAGGGCATCGCGTTGCGCGACGCGGGCCAACGCGAGTATCGCCTGCTCGCGGGCACACAGAATGGTGAGACGCCGTCGTTCTCACCCGACGGCGAGTGGATCGCGTTCGAAGCTGGTGGCAAATTGCGAAAGGTTCCTGTCGCGGGGGGGGCCCCGATCGCGATGCTGCCCGGTGACTCACTGCCGGCCGGGCGCGTGAGCTGGGGGGAGGACGGCAGCATCGTCTTCGAGAGTCGCGCGGTGCTCGCGGTCATATCGCCCAGCGGCACCGTGCGGATGCTGACCAAGGCGACGGAAGCCGAACAACCGCGGATGACGCCGGACGGACGTGGCGTGCTGTACGTGAACAATCGGCAGAACGCGAAACTCATGTACTATGATCTTGCACTCGACTCGACCTTCGTCTTGCTCGAAGGCGCGGCTGAGGCGCAACTGCTGCCAACCGGCCATGTGATTTACGGATCCGCCACGGGCGGACTCTATACGGTGAAGTACGACGCGACAAAACACGCGGTGGTCGGCACGCCGTCGCCCGTGGTGCTCGACATGCAACCGAACGGCGGCGTCGCACCATACGTCGTGACGCGAAGCGGTACGCTGGTATATCGCGCCGGTGTGGATGCGGAATCGCGCGTCGTGATTCGTCAGCCAAACGGCAAGATGGACACGCTGCCGCTCGCACCCAAGGTGCTCAGCTATGCGCGCTTCTCGCCCGACGGCAAGTTTCTCGCGCTGACCATTGGCGCCGCGCGCGGCGCGAATCGCCACACGGCGATTTATGACTTCAACGTGGGCACACTGACGCGCATCACGCAGGACGGCGGTGCACATGCGCCCGTGTGGTCGCCCGACGGCAAGCGGTTGGCATTCACCGCAGAGAACGCGAGCACCGACGCCGAAGATATTTTCGTGCAGCCGGTGGACCGAAGTGCACCCCCCGTGGCGGTGCTGCATTTGCCGAACGATCAGCACGGCAGCGCGTGGCCCAACGACACGACGCTCGTGTTTTCCAACAACACCGCCGCGCGCACGCTGGGCGGCACGGTGAATGGCGGCAGCGCGTTCATCGTGAATCCCGTCACCAAGTCGCCGGCGATCCCGTTGCTTCGCGCCGCGTGGGGCGAGTTCGACGCCGCGATTTCCCCCGACGGCAAGTGGGCCGCGTTCACATCAACGGAGTCGGGCGCACCCGAGATTCATGTGCGCGCGTTTCCCGATGCGGCTTCGGGCGGGAACTGGAAGATCTCGTCGGGAGGCGGACAACGTCCACGTTGGTCGGCCGACGGCCGGACGATCTATTACCACTCAGCCGACGCGACGATGGTCCGTGCCACGAAGGTCACACCCGGTCCGTCGTTCGGCGTGGGCGCGACGGAGACCGTGGTGCAAGGCAAACCGTTTGGCGCGGCCTGGGATTTCGACCGCGCCACCGGACGCATCGCCGTCACCGAAACCGTGCTCGACGCCAGCGTGCGCATCGTGGTGATGCAGCACTGGCTGGATGCGTTCGAGCGAAAGCTGGCATCGACGCCGTGAGCGGCCGCCGGCCGACTTTGAAAGCTGAGCGGTCGGCTGATCTGAAGTTGCAAAATGGAGCCAGCAGGTGAATATTGCTTGCCAATATGGATTCCATAGGTCGATTTCTGCAGCCACCGGCCGGGAGCTTTTTCCTCCTCGGGCCACGAGGTACCGGCAAGACCACGTGGGCGCGGCAGCACTTTCCCGACGCGTTGTCGATCAACCTCTTGCAGCCGGAGACCTTCCGCGAGGTGGTCTCCCGCCCCGAGCGCTTACGCGAGCTCGTCTTAGGCAATCGAGATCGGCGCGACATCGTGATCGACGAAATTCAGCGTGTCCCCGAGTTGCTGCATGTAGTGCACGACCTGCTTGAGCAGGCCCACGCGCCACGCTTTGTGCTGACCGGGTCGAGCGCCCGCAAGCTGCGGCGTGGCGGCGTGAACCTCCTGGCCGGTCGCGCGACGATGCGGCGCATGCATCCGTTCATGGCGGCGGAGATGCCTTCGTTCGATCTCGCCGAACGACTCAGGACCGGGCTGGTGCCGCTGGTGGTCGCTGCGGCCGATCCCGCAGATACGCTGCGTGCCTACGTGGCCGCGTACGTCGAGCAGGAAGTGCGCGCCGAGGGGCTCGTGCGACAGATCGGCGACTTCGCCCGCTTTCTGGAGGTGGTGAGTTTTTCGCACGGCAGCGTGCTGACCATCAGCAACGTGGCGCGCGAAACGGCCGTGAGTCGCAAAGCGGTCGAGGGTTACCTCGATGTGCTGGAAGACCTGTTGGTCGCGTTCCGGCTTCCGGTGTTTACCAAACGCGCTAGCCGAGCAACGGTCGCGCACCCCAAGTTCTACTTCTTCGATACCGGCGTTTTTCGTGCGCTGCGTCCAACCGGTCCGCTTGATCGTCCGGCGGAAGTGGACGGTGCAGCGCTCGAAGGATTGGTGGCACAACATCTGCGCGCGTGGATCGACCTCACCGATACCTCGCTCGACCTCTCGTACTGGCGCACGCGCACGGGTACCGAAGTGGATTTCGTGGTCTACGGCAACACCGATTTCTTCGCCGTCGAAGTGAAGAACAGCGACCGCGTGCGCGCCGATGACTTGCGCGGACTGCGGGCGTTCCTCGGCGAGTATCCGGAATGCCGGCCCATGCTGCTCTACCGCGGCACTGCGAAACTCGAGATCGATGGCATTCCGTGTTGGCCGGTCGACGATTTTCTCGCGCGGTTGCGCCCCGGCGTGGACGCCGTGCCACGAATCACGCCACAATGACCGCCGATCTCCGCACCCGACTCCAAACCACCCTCGGCGACGGCTACACCCTCGAGCGAGAGCTCGGCGGTGGGGGCATGTCGCGCGTGTTCGTGGCCCGCGAGAATGCGTTGGGGCGCGAAGTGGTGGTGAAGGTGCTGTCGCCCGATCTCGCGGCGAGTGTCAGCGCCGAGCGCTTCACGCGCGAGATTGCGACGGCTGCACGCTTGCAGCAGGCGAACATCGTGCCCGTGCTGTCGGCGGGAACATCGGGAGGGGTGTCGTACTACACGATGCCATTTGTGAAGGGCGAGTCGTTGCGTGCGCAGCTCGCACGCGGTGTCGCGTTGTCCGTGCACGACCGCCTCAACGTGCTGCGCGATGTCGCGCGCGCGTTGGCGTACGCGCACGGCGAGGGCGTGATTCACCGCGACATCAAGCCGGATAACGTCTTGCTGTCCGCCGGCACCGCGGTGGTCACCGACTTCGGCATCGCGAAAGCCATCAGCGCCTCGCGCACACTCGATGGCACCGCGCCGCGCGACGACAACGGCACGCTCACACAGGTCGGCAGCAGCATTGGTACGCCGGCGTACATGGCGCCGGAGCAAGCGGTCGGGGAGTCGGTTGATGCGCGCGCCGATCTCTACGCGTGGGGCGTGGTCGCGTACGAACTACTATCGGGCGCGCATCCGTTCGCGGGCAAGACGGGCACGTCGCAGCTCATTGCGGCGCACATCGCCGAGACACCGCGCACACTGATCGACGTCGCGCCCGGCGTGCCACGCGAGGTGAGCGCGCTCGTGATGCAGTGCCTTGAAAAGAGTCCCGCGCAGCGGCCCGCGGATGCGAACGAACTCGTCTCGCGGATGAGCAGCATCACCACGCCCAGCGCGGACGCACTCGCGCGCAGTGCGACGCGAGTATCACGACAGACGTGGCACACATGGGCCGTGCCTGCCCTGCTCGTGGCCGTCGTGGCGGTCGTCGCCGTGTGGTTCGCGAGGCGTGCACCCGGCGCGCCTCCGGCCGCGGCCTCGCAATCCGTCGTCGTCATCCCATTCGACAACCTCGGCGCCGCAGAGGACGCGTACTTCGCCGATGGTATCACCGAAGAAATTGCCGGACGGCTCGCCCGCGTCCCGGGCCTCAGCGTGATCGCGCGGGCGAGCGTGCTGCGCTTCCGCGGTTCCAATAAGACACCGCAAGACATCGCACGAGAGTTAGGCGCCGACTACGCGCTGAGCGGGTCGATTCGCTGGGCGCGCATTACCGGCGCCAGCGGACGCGGAGCCAACGACAGCACCATGGTGCGCATCGTGCCGGCGCTCATTCGGGTGAGCACGGGGGCGCAGATTTGGGGTGAACCGCTGCAACAACGGCTCACCGACGTGTTCAAGGTGCAAGCCGACGTCGCCGAGCGGGTGGCGAGCGCGCTGTCGCTCACACTTGGTGCCGCCGACTTGGTGGCGGTACGTCGGCCTGAGAGCATGAACGCCGATGCGCGCGATGCGCAGTTGCTCGGGCGCTTTCTGCTCAAGCAGCGTGGATTGAACAATCTCAAACGCGCGACGGAACAGTTCGGTCGCGCCATCGCGCTCGACTCGTCGTACGCGCGCGCATGGGCGGGCTATGCCGAAGCGGTCGACTATTTGCCCCTCTACGGCGACCCCACGCCACGAACGCAGACCAGTGCCCTGGCGCTCAAGGCCGCGCTTCGTGCGATCGAGCTGGATAGCATGCAGTCGGACGCGCACGTGGCACTGGCTACGGTCTACGAGCACGATCAGCGTTTCACCGAAGGCCTCGCGTCGGCGGAACGTGCCGTCCGACTCGACTCGGGAAACGCGACGGCGTGGAAGGAAACTGGCGTGCTGCTGCTGTCACTCGGGCGCATCCCCGAAGCCGAAGTCCCCTTGCGACGCGCGCTCACGCTAGAGCCGCTCGTACCGGTGGTCAGCGAAGAGCTCTCGCTGTGGCACTTCTCGATGGGGCGCATCGACTCGGCCGCCGCCGTCATCCGACGTGTCGTTGCCGACAACGAAGACGACGCCACGGTGCATTGGTACGCCGAACTGACATTCGGCGCCGCGCGCAAATTCGTCGAGGCGCGAGCGGAGTGCCTCAAGTCTGGGAAGCCAGAGACCGAGTGCGAACAGTTGTGGGGCGACGCGCGTGGCAACCGTCGTGAAACCACCACGCGCGCAGCGCTCGATGCGATGAGCCATGCGCCGGTGACGGGCACCTCGCTGCGTCGGACGCACCAGGCGCTGCTCTACGTCCAGATCGGTGCGGTCGACTCGATGTTTTCGCGACTGCAGCTCGCCGTACGGGAGAAAGATCCAACGCTGTACGCGGGGATCAACTCGTTGGAATTCAAGCCGTACTACAACGATCCGCGCTGGACTGTGCTGATCCAGGAGTATCGGGGACGGAAGTGACCGACCTCCGCACCCAACTCCAAACCACCCTCGGCGACGGCTACACCCTCGAACGCGAGCTCGGTGGTGGTGGGATGTCGCGCGTGTTTGTGGCCCGCGAGAATGCGTTGGGGCGCGAAGTGGTGGTGAAGGTGTTGTCGCCCGATCTCGCGGCGAGCGTGAGCGCCGAGCGCTTTACGCGCGAGATCGCGACGGCCGCGCGCTTGCAGCAGGCGAACATCGTGCCCGTGCTGTCGGCGGGAACATCGGGAGGGGTGTCGTACTACACGATGCCGTTCGTGAAGGGCGAGTCGTTGCGCGCGCAGCTCGCGCGTGGCGTGAATCTGTCCGTGCATGACCGCTTCAACGTGCTGCGCGATGTCGCGCGCGCGTTGGCGTACGCGCACGGCGAGGGCGTGATTCACCGCGATATCAAGCCGGACAATATCTTGTTGTCGGCCGGCACCGCGGTCGTGACCGACTTTGGCATCGCGAAAGCCATCAGCGCCTCGCGCACACTCGATGGCACCGCGCCGCGCGACGACAACGGCACGCTCACGCAGGTTGGCAGTAGCATTGGTACGCCGGCGTACATGGCGCCGGAGCAAGCGGTCGGGGAGTCGGTTGATGCGCGCGCCGATCTCTACGCGTGGGGCGTGGTCGCGTACGAACTACTATCGGGCGCGCATCCGTTCGCGGGCAAGACGGGCACGTCGCAGCTCATTGCGGCGCATCTCACCGAGACGCCGCGCGGACTTGCCGAACTCGCGCCGAATGTCCCGCGCGAGGTGAGCGCGCTCGTGATGCAGTGCCTCGCAAAGAACCCGGCGCAGCGACCGGCCGACGCGAATGCCCTGCTCTCTGGTTTGAGTAGCATCACCACGCCGAGCACGGAGCGTACCGCGAGCAGCGCGCCCGCGAGGGCGCGCGCGCCGTGGCTCAAGGTTGCGATTCCGGTCGTCGCACTGGCGGCGTTCGGCGCGGTCCTGTGGGCCACGCGTCGCAGTGCGGCCACGACCGAGGCGTCCAATGCGCTCGTCGCTGACACGACCGCACTCTCGTCGATCGCTGTCCTCCCGTTCGTCAACACCAGCGGTGACAGCAAAGACGAGTACTTCAGCGACGGCCTCACGGATGAACTGTCGCACGCGCTGTCCAAACTGCCCGGACTCCGCCTCGCCGGACGCAGCTCGAGCTTTTCGTTCAAGGGCAAGTCGATCTTGGCACCCGACGTTGGTAAAGCCCTCGGCGTCGGCGCCATTGTCGAGGGCACCGTGCGTCGCGCGGGCGATCGCATTCGCCTGACGGCCCAACTCACCAGTACGCGCAACGGTCAGCTGCTCTGGAGTGACGCGTTCGAGCGCAGCGGCGCCGACGTGTTTGCCATCCAGGATGCGTTTACGTCCGCGATTGTTAGTGCGCTCACGCCGCGGTTGAGCGGTGCGTCGCCGGCCACCGCAGTGAATGCGTCCGCCGTCGGTACGTCCGCCCGTGGAACGGCTGATGCGCAGGCGTACGATCTCTACCTGCGCGGACGCTACTTCTGGGCGCAACGCGGCGCCGCGCCGGGCGACAGTTCCATCAAGTATCTCGAAGCGAGCGTGCAGCGCGACTCCACCTTCGCGCGCGGATGGGCTGGGCTCGCGCTGGCGCACGTGATCCGGCCCAACTACAACGCCGCGATCGACTTCGACGATGCGTCGGCCCGTGGCGAAGCGGCCGCGCGTCGCGCCCTGGCACTCGACTCGACCCTCGCGGATGCGTACGTCGCGCTCGGCTTTATCCACCTGCGGCGGTTGAACTTCGCGGATGCCGACGCGGCCTTATCCACCGCGCGGCGACTGGAACCACTAAACGCGATCGCCGCGCACTGGTCGGCGCTTTACTTCACGGCCGTCGGCGACACGGCACAGGCAGATCGCCTCATCGAGGTCGCGCTGACGCTCGACCCGTTGTCGCCGTCGACCTTCAACACGCAAGCGATCATCCGCTTTGAGCGTCGACAGTTCGCTGGCGCACGAGAATCGTACGCGCGCATCTCGGCCATTAGTCAATCGTCGCCCTTCAATTCGACGAACACATTCACGTGGTCGGGGATGCCAGATAGCGCGGCTCGCGTTGGCAAGCTCTTCCTGCAGACGGGCGCGATTCGCGGTCGGTTCGGTCAGACGCTCGTTGCAGAGGCGGCCGCAGGACACTGGGCGGAAGCCCGCGCGCTTCGCACGCGCATTGCCGCGAACGGACCCGACATCACGCCGTACGATCGAGCCATGTCGGACGTCGTGTTCGGCAGTCGCGCGGCGGCCGCCGCTGAGTTTGTCGAGCACATCGAGCATGTGGGTGGACTGGCCAACATCATCATGTCGATGTGCCACCCGCCGTTGGACGCCATCCGCGCCGAACCCGCGTGGAAAGCGTTTCTCGCGCGTCACCAGCTCAAAGACTGCACGCTGTCGTCACCGTGGCCGGTCGGCCCGGTGCCGGCCGCGTTTCGGAATTAGCACGCGCCCCATCGCATGACCGACGACCTCCGCACCCAACTCCAAACCACCCTCGGCGACGGCTACACCCTCGAACGCGAGCTCGGTGGTGGCGGCATGTCGCGCGTGTTTGTGGCGCGTGACAACGCACTCGGACGTGAGGTGGTGGTGAAGGTGCTGTCGCCTGAGCTCGCGGCATCACTGAGCGGGGAGCGATTCACACGCGAAATCAAACTCGCCGCGGCGTTGCAGGAGCCGCACATCGTGCCAGTGCTCGCCGCGGGCGCGACGAGTGACGGGCTGCCGTACTACACCATGCCGTATGTGCGCGGCGATTCGCTGCGTGCGCGCATGATGGCGGGGCCCGTACCGCTCACCGACGCGCTGAGCATTTTGCGCAACATCGCGCAGGCACTCGCTTACGCGCATGAGCGTGGCATCGTGCACCGCGACATCAAGCCCGAAAACGTGCTGCTCTCGAGCGGCACCGCCGTGGTCACCGACTTTGGCATCGCGAAGGCACTCTCGGTGTCCAGCACCAGCGCCGGAGTCAACGCCGGTGGCAACACGCTCACCTCCGTTGGCAGCTCCATCGGAACGCCCGCGTACATGGCCCCCGAGCAGGCCGTCGGAGACGTGAACACCGATGCCCGCGCCGATCTCTACGCGTGGGGTGTGGTCGCCTACGAACTGTTGAGTGGCGCGCATCCGTTTGCGCACTGCACGACGCCGCACGCGCTCGTGGCCGCACATATCGCGGAGGCGCCGCGTGCGCTCGATGAGGTCGCGCCGACTATACCGCGCGATGTCGCCGCCCTTGTCATGGAGTGCCTGGCGAAAGATCCGGCGCAGCGACCGGCCGACGCGGGTCGTCTCCTGCACGTACTCAGCACCGGCACGACGCCGAGCGGGGCGGCCGACACGCGTCCACAGCCGCATCCTCAAGGGTCACCGCGTTTCGCGCTGGCCGTACCCGTGGCGCCTGTCGTGCTCGTCGTGCTCGCGGCGGTCGCGTGGTTCGCGTTCCGCACACGCCAGCCGACACCCGCCACCGTATCGACCGAAACGCGTTCGATCGCCGTCCTGCCGTTCGCGGATCTGAGCGCCGACCACGCCAGCGCCTATCTCGGCGATGGCGTCGCCGAGACGCTCATCAATGCGCTGTCGAACGTACCGGGGCTCACCGTCTCAGCGCGCACGTCAGCGTTTTCGCTGCGCGACCAGCAGAACGATGTCCACGCCATTGGCAAACAGCTTGGCGTGGCGACGGTGCTGATTGGCAGTATTCAACGCGCCGGCAACCAATTGCGCATTGCCGCGCGGGCCGTGCGCGTGGTCGACGACTCCATTCTGTGGTCGCAAACGTTTGACCGCCCCGCCGGCGATATCTTCGCCGTGCAAGATGAAGTCGCGCGGGCCGTGGTGTCCGCCTTGCAACTCACGGTGGCGTCGACTGATAACGCGACAGGGAGTGTCGGCGGCACGACCAATCTCGCGGCCTACGAAGCGTATGCGCTGGGCCGCTACCACTGGAACCTCCGCACTACCGACGGCATGATCCAGGCGACGACGGCCTTCAAGCTGGCCATCGCCAAGGATTCCACCTACGCGCGCGCGTGGTCGGGATTGGCGGATAGCTACGTGCTGTCCGTCCTCAGCGAATACGGCGTGCCCGGTGTGACGGACGATGCCATCCTCCCGCTCGCGGAAGCCGCCGCACGAAAAGCCATCGCGTTGGCGCCGACGCTGGGCGAGGCCTATGCGTCGCTTGGGGAGATACTCGAGAAACGCGACCGATTTCCGGAGGCGCTCGCCGCCTTCGAACGTGCGATCGCGCTCAGTCCGGCATATGCGACGGGGCATCAGTGGTACAGCTACGCCTTGATGGCGAATCGGCGATTCGACGAAGGCATTCGGGAAATGGAGGCCGCGCACCGGCTTGATCCGCTGGCGCATGTGATCACCCTGTCGCTCGCAGCCGCGTACGCCGGTCAGGATCGCCACGCCGACGCGGCGCCGCTCTATGCGCAAGGGTTGGCGCAGCAACCGCAGGCGTGGTACGCCTGGCGATTCCGCTTCAGCCACGATCTCGCGCGTGGTCGCTTCGACGACGCGGCTGTCGCGTTGCAGACCACGCTCGGCGGTCGCAGCATCGACAAGTATCCCGTGCTGGCGCGCTTCGCCCCACTCTGGGCGGATCCAGCGACGCGAGAGATGGCGACGGACTCACTCATCGCGAAGGGCCCCGTCTTCGCCGCCGTCACGCTCGCCCGGTACATGCGGAGTGACAGCGTGGTCATGGCGGTATTGGAGCGAGCCATCCGCGATCCGGAGCAGATCGAAGCGCGCATCGCGTGGGGCATGTACGCGTACTACGGCCCCCGCCTTCGCGAGGACCCTCGTCTGCAACCGATCTTCCGCCGGTTGGGTTATCCCGAGATCACCGCGACTGGCATTGCACGCTAGCCGAGGCCTCCGAGTCCCGAGTCCTCAGTCGAAGTCCCCAGTCCCGTAGTTCACCGACAACCCACAACTCACACCGACAACCCAAAACTCAGCCGTGGCCTGACCACCGACAAACCGACAACTCGGTAGTTGCGCCCCCGAACGCCCGTCCCCAATGCGGGTACGAGCCGCATGCCGCCGAATGCCGTCACCCAGCGCCGCGTCCTCCGCACCGGCTCCCCCCTCTGGTCCGAATCACCGGGCGCCAGCGTCACCCATCAACCGCTGACGCGCGACCTGCGCACCGAGATCGCCGTCATCGGCACCGGCATCAGCGGCGCCTTGGTCGCGTTCACACTCACGCTGCGCGGCTACCGCGTCCTCCTGCTCGATCGCCGCGAACCGCTGCATGGCAGTTCGATGGCCAGCACCGCGCTCGTGCAACCAGAGCTCGACGTGTCCCTCACCGAGCTCACACGGCGCATCGGGGCCAACAACGCGCGGCGGGCGTGGCATCGATCCTGGCATGCCGTGCGCGCGCTCAAACGCCTCATTCAACGCCACGGCATCCGCTGCGGTCTGCGCGCGCAGCAGAGTCTCTATCTTGCCGGCAATACCTACGGCGCACGGGCGTTGCGTGCCGAATCCCAGTTGCGCGCGCGTGCCAACCTGCCTGGGACTTTCGTCGATCACACCGCGCTCGCGCGGCGCTTCGGCATCGACCGCACGGGAGCAATTGTCAGCGGCGGCTCGGCGACACTCGATCCCGTGCAATTGACGGCTGGCGTGCTGCGGCGCGCGCATCGCGCCGGTGCGCGCGTGTATGCACCGGCCGATGTGATCGACGTGGCCAGTCATCGACATGGCATCGAACTGTTCACGCGCGAGGGCCACACGATCGCCGCCGATCACGTGGTCTTTTGCACCGGTTACGAACTGCCCAAGGCGTTGCCGCTCGACGGACACGTCATCAAGTCCACGTGGGCCATCGCCACACATCCGGTGGCGAACCTGCCGTCGTGGCTGTCCTCGACCGTACTCTGGGAGGCGTCCGATCCATACCTGTATCTCCGCACGACGGCGGATGGGCGGATCATCGCGGGTGGCGAAGACGAAGCATCGGCCACTGCCCACACCGACCGACGTCGTCTCACGGCCAAGTCACACGCCATTCTGGCCCAGGTACGTGCGCTCCTTCCCACGGCGCGACCGGTGCTGTCGCATCGATGGGCGGGCGCCTTTGGCGAGTCACCAACCGGGTTGCCGATTATCGATCACCTGCCCGGCGCCCCGCGGTGCCACGTCGTCCTGGGATTCGGTGGCAACGGATTCACCCACAGCATGATCGCCGCTCACCTGACGGCTGACACCCTCGACGGTCGTCGGGACCCCGATGCGCAGCTGTACCGCGCCCCTCGCTAGACCAGCCGGCGCGCCCGGGTGCCAGCGGCGGGCTGAGTCGACGGATCGATGTCACACACCCCTCTCATCCGAAACCCCCGTCTGGCAGTAGATTCCATGGATCTTCGGCCCCATCGGGCCGTCGTTTCCCGTCTGATCCCACCGACGATGACCTCCCTTCGATCCACGCGCCGAGGCCCCGCCATGGTTCGCGTTCCGTATGCCGTCGTACTGATGAGTCTGGCGTTCGGCCTGACTGCCTGTGCCACCGGAAAGTCCGCCCAACCTGCCTTCCAGATGGGTGATGCCGGCGCGATGGCGCGCGCCAAAGCCGACAGCCTGCGCTACCCCTACACCAAGGCCGACATCGACTTCATGAGCGGGATGATTCACCATCACGCCCAGGCCATCACCATGTCCCGCTGGGCCCCGTCCCACGGCGCCAGTCCGGCGGTGCAGCGGCTGACGGCGCGCATCATCAATGCGCAGACCGACGAAATCACGCTGATGCAGACGTGGCTCAAGGACCGCAACCAAACGGTTCCCGCCGTGGACTCCGCAGGCAACGTGACGATGGGTCACGGCGGCCATGCCATGCCCGGACACGACATGTCGTCGATGCCAGGCATGGCGTCTGGCACGGCGATGCCCGCGATGCCCGGCATGTTGTCCGATGCGCAGATGAAAGAGCTCGAGGCCGCACGCGGCGAAGAGTTCGATCGGCTGTTTCTGACCTACATGATCCAGCACCACCGCGGAGCCGTCACCATGGTGAAGACGTTGTTCGGATCGCAGGGCGCCGGACAAGACGAAACCGTGTTCAAGTTTGCTGCCGATGTCGAGGTGGATCAGTCGACCGAAATTCGCCGCATGTTGACGATGATGCTCGAAATGGGATTTGCGTTGCCACCTGCCTGATGCACGCCGTTGTTCCCGCTGTTCTGAAGTTCCCCTATCGCCGCCTGGAGGCCCAGCGATGTCCCTGGTTTCACCCCGTGTTCACGGTTCTCGACCCGTGACCGCGAATCTGGCAGCGGCCGCGCTGCTGTTCGGCTTGGCGGCCTGCTCCGCCAACGCACCCAAGACCGCGCCCACCCCCGCCAAAGACCCAGCCACCGACGCACGCGTCGGACTCAAGGCTGGTCTGTTCAACGCCGGCGAAGCGATCTCCAACATGAAGGTCACCGCCAAAGCGGTGTCGCCGCCGGGCTTCCTGGGCATCACCAACTCCGACCTCGCCTTCACCGGCAAGTATGCCATTCAGGGCAACTACAACGGGCCGGTGGTGTGGGATGTCTCCGATCCGAACAAGCCGGTACTCGTCACCGCCTACTCCTGCCCCGCGTCGCAGAACGACGTGTCGGTGTTCAAGAACCTGATGTTCATGTCGGCCGAAGCGCAGAACGGTCGCACCGATTGTATGCCCGGTGGCGTGCAGGACACGGTGAGCAAGATCCGTATGCGCGGCGTTCGCGTGTTCGACATCAGCGATATCAAGAATCCCAAGCTCGTGGCCAATGTGCAGACGTGCCGCGGATCGCACACGCACACGGTGCTCGAAGATCCGAAGGACAAGGACAACGTCTACATCTACGTGTCGGGTTCATCGGGCATTCGTTCGCCGAACGAACTCGCCGGGTGCGCGGACATGGCGTCGGACGATCCGAACTCCTCGCGTCTGCGCATCGAGATCATCAAGGTGCCCCTCAACGATCCGGCCAAGTCGGCGGTCGTGTCACGGGCCAACATCTTCGCCGGCCTCAACGCCAACGTCGTGCACGGTCTTTCCGACGCCGACATCGCCGCGCAGTCAGGGCAGATTGCGGCAGCACGCGCGGCGGGTGGGTTTGTCTACAAGAACCCGTCCAACGGACGCGACGCCGTGCTCAATCCGCGTCAGTCACGTCCCATGCTCGACAGCATCGTGAAGGCGCGTGGCGGCTCGGGCGCGCCGACTGGCGCCGACAGCACCGCGCTGCGCGGTGCGCTGCAGAACATCATGAACCGTGCCTTCGCGGTTGCGCCTGCTCCGACTCCGGTGCGTGGCTCCACGACGGAAGCCCCGATCAACGAACGCGCGCAGTGCCATGACATCACGGTCTATCCCGCACTCGGCCTTGCGGGCGGTGCGTGCGGTGGCCACGGACTGCTGCTCGACATCAGCAACCCGACCAACCCGATTCGTATCGACGCGGTGGCCGATTCGAACTTCTCGTACTGGCACTCCGCCACGTTCAGCAACGACGGCTCCAAGCTGCTCTTCTCCGACGAGTGGGGCGGTGGCAGCGCACCCAAGTGCCGTCAGGGTGACAAGCCCGAGTGGGGCGCCGACGCGATTTTCACCATCGAAAACCGCAAGCTCAAGTTCCAGAGCTACTACAAGATCCCAACGTACCAGACGTCCAACGAAAACTGCGTCGCGCACAACGGCTCGTTGATTCCGATTCCGGGACGCGATGTCATGGTGCAAGCGTGGTATCAGGGCGGCATCTCGGTGTTCGACTGGACCGATCCCGCCAAGCCGTTTGAGATCGCGTCGTTCGACCGCGGCCCGATCGATTCGACGCGTATGGTGAGCGGCGGATCATGGTCGGTGTACTGGTACAACGGCAGCATGGTGAGCTCGGAAATTGCGCGCGGACTCGATGTGGCCGAACTGGTGCCGAGCGAGTTCGTCTCGCAGAACGAAATCGATGCCGCCAAGACGGTGAAGTGGACGTATCTCAACGCGCAGGGCCAGCCCAAGATCGAATGGCCGCCCAGCTTCGCGATGGCCAAAGCCTTCACCGATCAGCTCGAACGCAAGGGCTGCGTCAGCGCGTCGCGCATCGGCGACATCCGCTCGGCCATTTCCACCGCTGAGAAGGCGTCCGGCGCGGCCCGCAACGCGGCGCTGACCAAGCTGACCACCGATCTCAACGGCGATCGCAGCTGCGATCCGAAAAAGGTGGACATGCTCAAGAAGGCACTGCAGGACCTGCAGACCTCGGTGATGTAACACCCGAAACTGAAGACGGGTCGACACGTACGTTTCACGGTGTCGACCCGTTTTCGCCTACCTCAAGAATCCCACATGCTTCCAGCCCCATTCTTCCGTCAGATCGCGACGGCTGCGGCAGTGTTCAGCCTCGCGGCCTGCGCCGGCAGCAAGCCGGCGACCGCGCCGACGCCGGCAAAGAACCCCGCGACCGATGCGCGCGTCGGTCTCAAAGCCGGCCTGTTCAATGCCGGTGAAGCGACCTCCAACATGAAGGTCACGGCCAAGGCCGTCTCGCCGCCAGGCTTCCTGGGCATCACCAATTCCGATCTGGCCTTTACCGGCAAGTACGCCATTCAGGGCAACTACAACGGCCCGGTGGTGTGGGACATTTCCGATCCCAGCAAGCCAGTGCTCGTCACGGCGTACACGTGCCCCGCGTCGCAAAACGACATCTCGGTGTACCGCAACCTGATGTTCATGTCGGCCGAAGCCAACAACGGCCGCACCGATTGCCTGCCGGGCGGCGTGCCCGACACGGTGAGCGCGATCCGCATGCGCGGTGTGCGCATCTTCGATATCACCGATATCAAGAATCCCAAGCTGCTCACCAACGTGCAGACGTGCCGCGGCTCGCACACGCACACGGTGCTCGAAGATCCGAAAGACAAGAACAACGTTTACATCTACGTCTCGGGTTCGTCGGCGATTCGCTCGCCCAACGAAATGGCGGGATGCGCGGCGAACCTGGCAGGAGATGATCCAAACTCGTCGCGGCTTCGCATCGAAATCATCAAGGTGCCGTTGGCAGATCCCACGAAAGCGGCCATCGCGGGCCGCGCCAACATCTTTGCGGGACTCAAGGCCAACCCGTCGCACGGCGAATCCGATGTCGACAAGGTTGAGGGCGAAAAGATGGCGGCGGCTGCACGCGCGGCCGGCGCGATCATCGTGAAGAATCCGCAGTCCGGCCTCGACTTGGTTGTCCCGAACAACGTGGCGCAGCAATATCTCGATCAGGCCATGAAAGCCCGCAACGCGACGGGTACCGCGACCGCCGCCGATACCGTCGCTGCACGCGCCGCACTCCAGGCGTTCGTCAACAATGCGTTCGGTTCCGCCGCCGGTGGTGACGGCAAGATCAACGATCGCTCACAGTGCCACGACATCACGGTCTATCCCGCGCTTGGACTGGCCGGCGGTGCGTGCGAAGGACACGGCTTGCTCCTCGACATCAGCGATCCGGTCAATCCGGTGCGTCTCGATGCCGTGGCCGACTCCAACTTCGCCTACTGGCACTCGGCCACGTTCAACAACGACGGCACCAAGCTGCTCTTCTCCGACGAGTGGGGCGGTGGCGGTGCACCCAAGTGCCGTGACGGCGACAAGCCCGAGTGGGGCGCCGACGCGATCTTCACCATCGAAAACAAGAAGCTCAAGTTCCAGAGCTACTACAAGATTCCGTCGTATCAGTCTAGGAACGAAAACTGCGTGGCGCATAACGGCTCGCTGATTCCGATTCCAGGACGCGACGTGATGGTGCAGTCGTGGTATCAGGGTGGCATCTCGGTGTTCGACTGGACCGATCCCAAGAAGCCGTTCGAAATCGCCTCGTTCGACCGTGGACCGGTGGATTCCACCCGCATGGTGATGGGTGGGTCGTGGTCGGTGTACTGGTACAACGGCAGCATGGTCAGCTCGGAAATTGCGCGCGGACTCGACGTCGCCGAACTGGTGCCGAGCGAGTTCGTCTCGCAGAACGAAATCGATGCCGCCAAGACGGTGAAGTGGACGTATCTCAACGCGCAGGGCCAGCCCAAGATCGAATGGCCGCCCAGCTTTGCGCTGGCCAAGGCCTTCACCGATCAGCTCGAACGCAAAGGCTGCGTCAGTTCCTCCCGTATCGGTGATATCCGCTCGGCCATTTCCACGGCCGAGAAGGCCTCCGGCGCGGCCCGCAACGCGGCGCTGACCAAGCTGACCACCGATCTCAACGGCGATCGCAGCTGCGATCCGAAAAAGGTGGACATGCTCAAGAAGGCACTGCAAGACCTGCAGAGCTCAGTGATGTAGTAGCACGCAGACGCCTCCAACGTGCGATGCACACAGCGCCCCGGCTCGAAGCACTCGAGCCGGGGCGCTGTTGTTTTCTGCATGGATGGTGTGCCGCAGCAGCGACCTCAGAACACGCCGTTTCGCGTGCCTCGATAACCGATCTGCCCTTCCGTGCAGACGCCGGAGACGCCGTTGGTGCCGTCCAATGTCCAGCTCCACGAGCCGGATGATCCCGGAAAGATGGCGTACCGATCATCCCACCCGGCAACGGCGGACAAGTCCGGCATCGCAAGGGTCGACGACCCTGCGAGATACGCGGCGGACGCGGACACGCTCATGGTACGCGTCCCGGACGAATAGCGAAGCGTCGCACCCACGTTGTACGTCTGTGGAATGGCACCGAACGCCAGCTGCAGGCGTGTATAGGTCCCACTCAGTTTCGTCATGGCAGGCGTGCCGAGAATGGCCGGAACGGCGACTTGTTTGTTGGCGAAGGTCGAGAAGGTGAGCGACGTCGACCGCAGTCCGGCACTCGATACGAACATCACCGTCACACGATGAAAATCGGTTGGGCGCTGCATACTCGTCGGGACACCGAACATGGTCATGGTGAAATTCTGCGGACCGCTCGTGTACAACGGATTCTCCGTGCACGCCGCCGTGGTGAGGTAACTCATGGCATGCACGACCTGCTCGCCCGATCCGAGTGTGCCGGTTGCCACCAGCGTGGCGGGTTGCTGGGTGAACCCTTCGAGACCGGCGAGTTCGACCACCCCCAGCGACTCACCGTTGGTGAGATCGAGGTCGCGCCGGATGATGGCGCGATTGCCGCGATTGGATGTCGTGCCCCAGCCGATGTAGTCGTGCATGCCGGGACGCACGCCCACGATCGTGAAGACACCACCATTGAGCAGCGACGATGATCCCTGCCCTCCGCCCAGTCGGTGATTGAACGTTTCCGCCGTGCTGGAGTGAGTGGCCACCCCGACAATGGTCTTCGCGCCCGTCTGCGTCGCGCACATGTCGATCGGGCGTCCGTCGAGTTCCGATCGGACGAGATACCGCACCACCACCGTGTTCTGTCCCTCAACAAACGCGTACGCGCCCCGCGCCGCCGCCACGTCGCCTCGATACACGCCGTCCAGCGGTGACAACCGTTGCCACGCTCCGGTGCCATCCTGCACCCCCACCCAATTGGGCGATGTGCAGGCAGACCAGTCGAGCAGGACATTGCCCCCGCCTGGCGGAACTGCACGCACGGTGAGCGCCAGCGATACGGTTCGCACCGACTCGGCGGGCAACCCCGTGGGGGTGGCGCGAAGTGTGACCGTGTACACGCCCACGGGCGCATCACCAGCGGCGACAATACGGAAGGTGGCCGCGGAACCGGTGGTGCTCGGAGGCGAATACACCACGCTCACGCCGGGCGGCACGCCCGTGGCGTCAAACGCCACGGCCCCGGAAAACTGCGAGCGCGACAGACTCACGCTGCCATCGACACTCGAGCCTTGCAGGACAACAAGTGCCGGTGCGCCAGATGTCAGATCGATGCTCGCTGCCGTCACGTTCACCTGCACGGGAAGCGTGGCATCCGGCGCACCCGGCGACTGGGCACGGACACGGATCGTGTGCGCGAGCACAGCCGATGGTCCGGCATCAATGGTCAATCGCGCGACACCCGTGGTGGGATGCTGCGGATCGAAGACGATGGGATCGAGTGTCGCGCGCATGCCGCTCGGGAGCTGCTCCACGGCGAGCGCAATGGGCGCCGATGCAACGGCACGGCTCACCGTGATCTCCGCCGTGGCGGACGCGGCCTGAGGCAACGAGACCGAAGATGCCGTGCCAAGTTGCAGCGCCTCGTCGGCTACCGTCACGCTGACCGGCACGGTCAGCTCGGGAATGCCAGCGACGGTCGCTCGCAGTGTGAGCTGCTGCGTGCCCGGCGCGGCGTTGGCGGCCGCCTCGACGTAGGTGAGGACGCTGTCCGCCGTGACGGGCGTACCAGCGATGCCCAGGGTCAGCCCGGTGGCGCCACTCAGCGACAGCGAGACCGCGGGCGGCAGCGACGTGCGCGCAAGACGAATCAACACGGGCGCACGCCCGTTCCGGATGGTGTGCAGCGTCGCGGACGCGACGGTCATGACGAGCGCCGGTGGTTTCACCACGTCGAGCACCATCAGTACCGTACCGTCGCTGGCCCGGGCGCTGCGCGAGCGTACCTGCAGGGTGTAGGTGCCGACGGGTGCAGCCGCGCTGGCTCGCAGCGTGATGGTGGCGGTCGTGGTCAGGCCGCTCGTCGTTGGGGATCCGACGGTCGCCGTCACCCCCTCGGGCAGTCCTTCCACCTCGATACTGACCGCAGCCTTGCAGTCGCCCTGACACGTGACGGATGCGATGAGCGCGTGCGTTCCACCCTGCGGCACTGTCGCAGAC
Source organism: Gemmatimonadaceae bacterium (assembly GCA_017991005.1). GTDB lineage: Bacteria > Gemmatimonadota > Gemmatimonadetes > Gemmatimonadales > Gemmatimonadaceae > Gemmatimonas. Next base: position 28,665 of record JAGNMU010000004.1, read on the forward strand.
AACGCATCGAGAGCCAAGGACAGGCGCGTGTCAACGGGCGGCGTGCCTTCAAGAATCGTATCGATCTGCTGGCAGGCACCGGTCAGCAACGCCGCCGACAGCAACGCCACCAGCTGAGGCGTACGCGCCCGACGGGCGCGGAAAAAGCGAATGCACATGCCGTAAAATGGCAGTCGCCGCATCGCAAACACAACAAACCGGCACGCGTCTCTGCGTGGCTAGAATCCCGCCACGCGTGCGTGCCAGCTGTCACGCGCCGGCCGCTCGAAATGTGCCCGCCAGGCGCCGACGCGATCGATCGTGGTATCGAACACCAGCGTATCCGCACCAACCTCACCCGCCGCAGCGCTGGCGCGAAACTCACCGCGCGTACCGCTTACGATGCTGCCGTCCGCGTTGCGCCAATACACCCGCGCCTCGTCCAGCATGGTGGTGCCAAGCACCGGTTCAATCCGTGCGAGCGAGCGAAAGAGGCCATCGATGGAGCAGCCGGACGCGCCGGTTGCCGCCTCGTTGACCGCGACGGCCAGAAACCGGTCATCGCGCCATTCCCGAGCGCACACCAGCGGCGTGCCGTGTGCCTTCCATTTGTCCAGATGCTCGTCGACGGCACTGAGCATGGCGTCGCACGCGGCGCCCGAGACGGGCGCCGCGGCTCCGAACACCCAGACGCGCGCCGATGGCGGCATCGCGCTGAATTCGACATGCGGCATCGAGGGAATCCTTACTCGGGCTTGGAGGCACCGGGCAACTGCATCATCGGAATCGCACCACCGGTGACTTGCGGCATCTGCCCGTTCCATCGCTTCGCCATCTCGTATTGCACCAGCGTCTGCGTGATGCTGCGAGACAGCAGGTCGTTGGCTTTGGCCTGCGCCTCCGCCTCAGCCAGAATCGCTTTGGCGCGGCCCGCGGCCTTGATGCTGTCACCCTGCGCCTGGAACGTGTTCTTCTGCAATTCGTTCTGCGCCGTCAGCGACTGCTGTTGCATGACGTTCTTGAGCGAGATCGCATCCATGACCGCTTTGGGCGCGCGGAATTCGTTCAGCGTGAACTGGCGCACCTGAATGCCGTAGACATCAAGCTTCTTCTGCAGCATCGCCTGTGTGCGAGTGACAACTTCGGCCTTCTTGGGACCAAGAATCGCCGCAATTTCTTCGTTGCCCACCACTTCCTGCAGCGACTGTCGGACCGCCTGCTTGATGAAACCATGCGCGATCGTCGTCACATCTGTTCGAAACGTCTGATACAGCGCAGGCACTTTGACCGCGTCGAGCTCGAACGACATGGAGACGTCCAGCGACAACGGCTGCCCCTCGACCGAGTTCACATTGATTTCGTCGTTGTTCGGTGAGCCCTCCGTCGCGTCACGCGTCAGCACGAGCGTCTGCATGAACGTCGGATATTCCTGAATCGCCGTGAGCGCCGGGTTCCGAAAGTGAAAACCGGGTCCGAGTGGCGTGGGGTCGACGCCGCCACCGCCGCGGTGAATCACAATGCCGACGTGACCGGGTTCGATGTACGCCACGGTGGGCTTGATGACAAAGAGCCCCACCAGCAGTGCACCGGCGGCCAACAGCAACTTGCGAATACCACCGCCTCCGCCACCGCCACCACTGCTGCTGACGTTGTTGCGCATGGAATTGCGAATGCCTTCGAGCGTCGAATCAATCGATGTGGCCACGGACGGCCTCCTGGTAGCAATGGGGACACAGCGGTTCACCCGTCGTCAGGCGCACGAGGTCTTCCTCGCGCTGCAAGCCGTGAACGGGACATGTGAGATCAGCTTCGCGGTCGATGCGCTTGCGGTTCGCGGTTTGTTGAATCCGCTTGCCGAAAGGCGTAAAGCCGAGACTTCGAACGACAAGAGCGCCTGCCACCACCACAAGGGCGATGAAGAAGGCGCTCTCCACAAAGGCTGGGTTCATATGTTGATGAATACTACGCGGTATCGAGTCGGTTGGTGTCAACGCGCCACGTGCACGTCGCGCCCGCCGCGCCGTCCGTCTCGGCCGGCACGGCGGAAGGGCGTGGCTATCCCCATGTCCTTCAAGAAGATACGAGTCCGAGTTCGAATCGCAACATGGCCTCCACCGTGGGCAAGTGCCATGCAAATCCGGCGTCGTTGAGACGCGACGGTGTCACGCGCTGGCTTGCCAGTACGGTCAAGTTTGCCATTTCGTCGCCAAGCGCGAGTCGCAGTGCGAACGCCGGCACGCGCAGCAACGACGGACGGTGCAGCACATTCGCCAGCACGCGTGTGTACTCGGCGTTCTGCACCGCGACCGGCGACACGAGATTGACGGCCCCATGCAGGTCGTCGCGCATGACGCAGAAATGCAACGCGCCGATCTCGTCATCGAGTGCGATCGGGCTGAGCCACTG
>JAGNMU010000176.1 GCA_017991005.1 Gemmatimonadaceae bacterium
GCGCACATACCCACCGAGCGGAGCGAGCGACACCCGGTAGTCTGTCTCGCCTCGCCGTACGCCAAACAGTCGACGCCCCCACCCCAGGGAAAAGACCGGCGCATACACGCCAGTCAACTTGGCGGCAACAAAGTGCCCGAGCTCGTGGATGAACACCACCAGCCCGAACACCAGCAACGGTGCGATATACGGTGCAAACGATGACAACATCAGTGCGCGTGCCTCGTGAACGACTCAGGAATGTGCGGCAGCATCGGAAAGCCGGGATTCGACGCACCGCCGCGCCGCTGCATCCGCCCGCCAGAGTGCTTCCAGTGAATCGCCGGGAAACGACGCAAGTTCCGCCAGCGCACGCTCCACCAGCAGGGGGATGTCGCCAAAACGAATGTGGCCGGCAAGAAACTGCGCGACCGCTGCCTCGTTCGCCGCGTTGAACACTGCCGGCGCTGCCCCTCCCCGACGACCCGCATCGATCCCCAGACGCAACATCGGGAAGTCGTCAGCGCGCACCGCTTCAAAGGTCAACCCGCCCAACGCGACGGGATCGAAGGATGGTACGCCTGAGTCGGGCACGCGTTCCGGAAAGGTCAGCGCAAACAGGATCGGTAATTCCATCGACGGCACCCCGAGCTGCGCCAGTACACTGCCATCGACGAATTCCACGAAGGAGTGAATGATGCTCTGCGGGTGTACCACCACGTCGATGCGATCGTACGGGACCCCAAACAGGTGATGGGCCTCGATCACCTCCAGCGCCTTGTTCGCGAGCGTGGCGCTGTCGATGGTGATCTTGCTGCCCATTTGCCACGTGGGGTGCTTGAGGGCATCGGCGACCGCGGCCATGGGGATGCGTGAGGCCTCCCACGTGCGGAAGGGCCCCCCGGATGCCGTGAGGACCAGTCGACGGACTTCATGCGGCTGTCGGCCCGCCAGGCACTGCAGAATGGCAGAGTGTTCGCTGTCGACTGGCACCAGCGACCCGCCGAACTCACGCGCGGTCGCCGTGACGATGTCTCCAGCAACGACGAGCGTTTCCTTGTTCGCCAACGCCACCCGTTTGCCGGCACGCAGTGCCGCGAGCGTCGCTGGCAGGCCGGCAGCGCCGACGACGGCGTTGAGCACGATCTGCGCAGCGGGATGTGTCGCAGCAGCTACCAGACACTCCGCACCGGTCCCCCAGTCGAGACCCGCCGGTACATCGCCGCGGACCAGCCCGACATACGACGGCGTCCACCGCGCGGCCTGCATCGCCAGTGCGGTGGCATTGCCGTGCGCGGTCAGCGCAACGGGTGCAAAGCGCGCCGCCTGCCGCTCGAGGACACGCATCGCGCTGGTGCCGATCGATCCCGTGGATCCGAGAATCGCCACGCCAATGGTCATGAAAGGCTCACGCGCAGTTCATCGGGAGGGGACCGCAATGAGCAACCATCCGTACAACACGTACGCGACGGGCAGCACAAAAAACAGACTGTCCAAGCGGTCCAGCGCGCCACCATGCCCCGGAAACAGTGTGCCGCTGTCCTTGACCCGCGCCTCGCGTTTGAGCAGCGACTCGGCAAGATCGCCAACCTGGGCGGTCACGCTGATGGCCACGCCAAAGATCAGCGTGCCCACCGTCGTGAAGGCCAACTGCGCCTGCGGTCGCAGCAGGTAGCGCACAAACAGGAGACAGACAACCACGGTGAGCAGCACACCACCGATGGCGCCAGCGACGGTCTTTCCCGGCGAGACCGACGGAATGAGCTTGCGCCCGCCGATCAGTCGTCCCGCCGCATAGGCCCCGACGTCACTGGCCCACGTCAGGAGCACCGGCATCATGACGACGAGCGCCCCCGCGACATCGCCGACGGCGTACCCGTAGTACCGCAGGGCGTACACGTACGACAGGGTACCGCCGGTATACACGATGCCGAGGAGTGTCGTGGCGACCGCGGTGAGCGGTTTGCCATCCACGCCGCGCATCCAGATCGACAGCGCAATCAGCGCGAGTATGGCCAGCACGAACGCGCTGACCGGCACCACGAGTACGCCCAGAAAGTGCGCGTGCACCAGCAAGGGAACGGCGGCGGCGGCGCCCACGCCAATCGCCGACATCGGCGCGCTCCCGCTCTCGCGGGCCAGGCGAAAGAACTCGTAGGCCGCAAGCGCGGCCAGCGCACTTGCCAGCGTCGCGAGCGCGGCGTCGCCATACCAGATCACCACCAAGGCGAGCGGCGCGCCAATGAGGGCGACGATAACCCGTCGACCGAGTTCGCTCACCGCCGCACCTGCGTCTGGAGAATCAGACGGACACGCGACCGAATCGGCGATCGCGGCGCTGGAAGTCGAGGATGGCCTCATACAACGCGGTGCGGCCAAAATCCGGCCACAGCACGCTGGAGATGTACAGCTCGGCGTACGCCACTTGCCAGAGCAGGAAGTTGGACAACCGCTGTTCGCCCGACGTACGAATCAGGAGATCGGGATCCGGAAAGTTCGCGGTGTACAATCGCGCGCGAATTTCCGATTCGTCGATGGCCTCGGGGGCGAGCGAACCCGCTTTGACATCTGCGGCGAGCAGGCGCGCTGCGCGAACCAGTTCCGCGCGTCCGCCGTACGAGATGAAGAGGTTGAGCCCGAGCTTGTCTCCACTCGCTGTGTCGCGCATGACGCGCTCCACCGCAGCGGCGGCCTGCGTATTCAGTCGTTCCAGATCACCGAAGACACGGACGCGCACCCCCTGCTGACGCAGGTCCTCGGCTTCGCGTGCAATGTACTCCTCGAGCAACGACATGAGCGCGGACACTTCGGTCTCGGGGCGCTGCCAGTTCTCTTGCGAGAACGCGAACAGCGACAGCCACTCCACGCCCGCTTCACGGCATCCTTCAACGACGGCACGGACCGCCTTCATTCCCGACCGATGGCCGAAGGGTCGCGGCATGTGTCGCTCGCGCGCCCAGCGGCCATTCCCGTCCATGATGATCGCGATGTGACGCGGCACCGCCCCGTGCGCGCGAATGCGCGCAAGCATGTCGGACTCGGAGTCGGAAGCGGGTCGGGGAATAGAGGGTGCCATCGTGGATCGGTCCGAAGAACGGACTCAGACCTCCATCACTTCGGCTTCTTTCGCCTTGAGCAAGGCGTCGAGCTTGGCGATGAACTCGTCGTGCGATTTCTGGAGATCTTTCTCCGCGTGCTTCTTGTCATCTTCCGACACGCCTTCGAGCTTCTTCACCTTGTCGCGCGCATCAGTGCGCGCATGACGGATCGCAATGCGTCCGTCTTCCGCCAACTTGTGCAGCACTTTCACCAGCTCTTTACGCCGCTGTTCGTTCATGGACGGCAACGGCACGCGAATCACACCGCCTTGGTGCGCGGGATCGAGCCCCAACTCCGATTCGCGAATCGCCTTCTCGATCACTTTCGCCTGATTCTTGTCGAACGGCGTGACCATGAGAATGCGCGGCTCGGGCGCAGAGACCGACGCCACCTGGTTGAGCGGCACCATCGAACCGTACGCCTCGACACGAATCGTATCGAGCATGTTTGGCGACGCCTTGCCGGAGCGGATGCCGGAGAACTCCCGCTTGGAGTTCTCGAGCGCCTTGTCCATGCCGGCCTTCGTGTCCTTCAGAATCTGCGGGATGGTGCTCATGAAACCAGTGTCCCCACGCGTTCACCCCGGACGGCACGCGCGATGGCGCCCGAGTTGTTGATGTTGAGCACAACCAGCGGCAACTGATTCTCCTTGCACAGCGTGATGGCAGTCTGGTCCATCACGCGGAGCTCTTCAAGCATCACGTCGCGGTAGCTGATCGTGTCGTAGAGTTTTGCGTTGGCGTCCTTCTTGGGATCGGCCGAGTACACGCCGTCCACGCTGGTGGCCTTGATGATCACATCGGCCTTCATCTGGATGGCACGAAGCACGGCTGCCGTGTCCGTTGAAAAATACGGGTTCCCGGTGCCGGCGGCAAAGATCACGGTGCGCCCCTTTTCAAAATGCCGCAGCGCCCGACGACGGATATACGGCTCCGCCAGCTCTTCCATGCGAATGGCCGTCATGACCCGGGTATCGAGCCCTTTCTTCTCGAGCACGTCCTGCAGGGCGAGGGCGTTGATCACGGTACCCAGCATGCCCATATAGTCGGCGCCCACCCGGTCCATCCCCATCTGCGAGAGCTGGGAGCCGCGCACGATGTTGCCGCCGCCGATCACCAGCCCGAGCTGGACGCCGAGGCCGGCGACGGCGACGATCTGGTCGGCGAAGAAGCCAATGCGATCGAAATCGAAACCAACGCCGCGATCACCCGCGAGTGCCTCGCCCGAGAGCTTGAGGAGCACACGCGGGTACCGCAACGGCTCCGCCCCAATCACGTCCGTGGAGCCGTCGCCGATGTCGGGGGTGTCACTCACGTTGGTTATTCCGCACCCAGCTGCAAGCGTGCGAAACGATCGACGGTGATGGTGCCACCCGCACGCTCCGCATGATCCTTGATCAACGCGTTGATCGTCTGCGCAGGGTCGCGCACCCAAGCCTGCGGCAGGAGCGTGACGTCCTTGAGGAACGCTTCGACCTTGCCCGTGGCGATCTTGTCGATCATCGCATCCGGCTTGCCGGCCTCGCGCGCCTGTTCCTCGGCGATACGGCGTTCGCTCTCGAGCTTCTCCGCGGCCACGCCCGAACGATCAACGGCAATCGGCGCCGAGGCGGCGATGTGCTCGGCGATGAACTTGGCGAGCTGATGCGTCGACTCATGTGCGGCCACCTCGGCCGACGACGCCGACAGTTGCACGAGCGTGGCCAGCTTGCCGTTGTGGTGACGATACATGCCAATCAGGCCGCTCTCATTCGTGTCGAAGCGCGCGGTGCGCTTCACGTTGACCGCTTCACCCGTACGGGCGGAGGCAGCCTTCACGAACTCCGACACCGTCTGCGATGCGTCGGAATTGAGCGGCTCAGCGAGCAATGCGTCCACGTCGGCCGCGGTGGAATGCACGCGGTGCGCGACGAGGGTCGCGACGACTTTGCCGAAGTCTTCGTTTCGCGCCACGAAGTCGGTTTCGCACGCCACTTCCACCAGTGCGCCGGACCGACCGTGGTTGAAAATCTCGCCGCCCACGATGCCTTCGCTGGTCGAGCGGTCTGCGCGCTTCTCGGCCTTGATCATGCCCTTGGCACGCAAGTATTCCGCTGCGGCGTCCATGTCACCGCCGGTCTCTTCAAGCGCCTTTTTGCAGTCCATCATGCCGGCGCCGGTGCGCTGGCGGAGTTCGGACACGGCCTTGGCCGTGATCGGGGTCGTCATCGTCGTGCCCTGTATGTTCAAAGTGTCGATTGCCGCGTTCTGGTCCTGCATCTTGGTTGGCAGACGAACGCCGCCGGGACAAGCCGGCGGCGCTCGAGTGCCACATTTCTACCGCCACGCTGCGTCAGCTGACGCAGCCATCTTCGTTTACTCGGCGTCCGGCGTGCCGGCGTCCGCTGCATCACCCGCGTCTTCAGCCGGCGCGCCTTCGGCGCCCGTCTTCAGGCGCGCGGCGATCGCTTCCGGCTTGGCACGGCGACGACGGGGGCGACGACGCTTGTCGTCTTCACCCGGCCGGCCGGCGCCACCGCCCTGACCACCACCCTGACCGCCGCCCTGGCCGCGATCACCACGATCACCGCGACCAGCCGGCTCCGTGCCACGATCGCTGCTGAACGTGTAGCTCTCCTGCTCTTCTTCCGACGGTCGCGCAGGCGCCTCGCGGCGCGCTTCGGCGATCGTCTCCGAGATGACCTTCGCGATCAGCTCGACGGAACGGATAGCATCGTCGTTGCCGGCGATGGGGACCGTGATCAGGTCGGGATCCGCGTTGGTGTCGACAATCGCCACGATCGGCACGCCAAGCTTGTTGGCTTCACTGACCGCGATGCGCTCCTTCTTGGAGTCGATGATGAACAGCAATCCCGGCAGCCGGTTCATCGTCTTGATGCCTTCCAGATACTTGGACAGCTTGTCGCGCTGCCGGCTCATGAGGAGCTGTTCTTTCTTCGTGTAATTGGCGAACTCGCCACCTTCTTCGCTTCCAGCCTGCAGATCCTTGAGCTTGCGGATCTGCTTCTTGGCGGTGCCGAAGTTGGTGAGCATGCCGCCGAGCCAGCGCTCGGTGACGTACATGGCGCCGCTGGCTTCCGCTTCCTGCTTCACGATGGCGGCCAGCTGCCGCTTGGTGCACACGAAGAGGACGTTCTCACCGCGCAGGACGACTTCGCGCACGAGCTTCTGCGCCAGTTCGATCTGACGGAGCGTCTTCTGCAGGTCGATGATGTGAATGCCGTTGCGCTCGGCGAAAATGAACCGGCGCATTTTGGGGTTCCAACGACGGGTCTGGTGCCCGAAGTGAACGCCCGCGGCGAGCAGCTGCTCGAGGGACGGAGTGGCCATGGGAATTACCGCTGAGAGGTTTGAAATTCGTCCGCTATCGTCATCGCTGGTGGCGACCGTCTCCCGAAGGAGGTGGGCACCCGCCACCAGCTCAGACAGCGTGTGAGATACGCTGCATCGCGGCCGCAGCCGCGATGACTAGCGCTTGGAGAACTGGAACCGCTTCCGGGCGCCAGCGCGGCCCGGCTTCTTGCGCTCGACCTCACGCGAGTCACGCGTCAGGAGGCCGAACTCACGCAACTTCTTCCGATTGGTCTCATCGATCTTGACCAGCGCGCGGGCGATGGCAAGGCGCACCGCGCCCGCCTGACCCGACACACCACCACCGTCGAGAACGGCCTTCACATCGAAGCGGCCGAGGGTGTCCGTCAGCGTGAACGGCTGCTGGATGGCCGACACCAGGGCCGGACGGGGAAAGAAATCACCCAGCGTGCGACCGTTCACATCCCACTTACCCGAGCCGGGCGTGAGATAGAGGCGGCAAACCGCTCTCTTGCGACGGCCGACGGCCTGAATCTGCTCCGACATCACTTGGCCTCAGCGGTGGAAAAGGAGAGCGACGTCGGCACCTGCGCGACGTGCGGATGGTCAGCGCCAGCATACACACGCAGCTTGCGGCGCAGCACCTGCCGACCGAGCGCAGTCTTCGGCAGCATGCCGTAAACGGCCTTCTCGATGATGCGTTCCGGGTGGCTGGCCATCACCGTGGCGAAAGGCGTGTGCTTTTCGTGACCCATGTAACCCGTGTGGGTGAAGTAGGTCTTCTGCTCTGCCTTGCGGCCGGTGACCTGCACCTTGGACGCGTTGATCACGATGACAAAATCACCGGTGTCCATGTGCGGCGTGTACATCGGCTTGTGCTTGCCGCGGATGATCTTGGCGACTTCCGACGCGAGCCGGCCCAGGACCATCCCTTCCGCGTCGACGATGTACCAGCGACGGTCGATATCCTTCGGGGTCGCGCTGTAGGTCTTCATGCGTGCAGGTACTCAAGAGGCGCCATGCGGCGCGACGTACGGGATCAGGATCGAGGATCACCAACGGCAACGAGTCGAACTGTTGTCCGAGAGTGACGTCCTCTCGGAGTTCACTCGGATAACCACGACCAGACCGTCACGCGACCCGGGGAGCGTCTCGCGAACCGCATTCACGCAACCCGCGCCAGGCGCACTGCGCCTGAGAGGCCTCGAAAACCACGGAAGTCAAGACAGACTCGTAGGTTACTGGAATTCAGCCCCGCTGTCAATCCGCTGGGCACTCCCCTGTGAGAGAGATCACCGACCGCCTATTGCCGAGTCGGCGTCCCGTCCCCATGATGCCGCGTCGTCGGTACGGGTAAGCCTGCACCGACGGCAGGGGCACCGACAACGCCGTTGGCGCGACCACCCCCACTCACGGAGTCGACGTATGGGCATGGTGTCTGAATTCAAGGAATTTGCCATGAAAGGCAGTGTCATGGACCTCGCCATTGGCGTGGTCATTGGCGGCGCCTTTCAAAAGATCGTGGACTCGATGGTCAACGACATCATCATGCCCGTCGTCGGCCTGCTGACCGGTGGCGTCGATTTCACCAATCGCTTCCTGGTGCTCAAGGGCGACTCGTTCACGACCCTCGAGGACGCCAAGAAGGCCGGAGCCCCTGTGCTCGCGTATGGACAGTTCATCAACCAGGTGCTGACGTTCCTGATCGTGGCCTTCACGCTGTTCATGGTCATCAAGGCCGTCAATCGCATGCGTCGGACCCCGGCGGCCTGATCCGTCGATGCCTCCCGGCACCTTCCGGTGCCGTGCGCCCA
>JAGNMU010000177.1 GCA_017991005.1 Gemmatimonadaceae bacterium
CGTTGATGCTCAACGCAAGCTGGGGCATGCAGGCGAGCGACCGGTTGCTCTGTACTCTGCCGCTCTTTCATGTGCACGGCCTGGGGAACGCGGTGCACAGCTGGCTGGTGAGCGGCTGTCATCTGAAACTCGTGACGCGATTTGACGCATCGCGTGCGGCGGCGTGGTTTGACGCCTACCGCCCCACGGTGTTCTTTGGTGTGCCCACAATGTACGTGCGCTTGCTTGAACTCGACGCCGCCACCGCGCAACGCATCGGTGCGGCCGCGCGTCTGTTCGTCTCGGGTTCCGCGCCGTTGCCGGCCCACATTCACGAGGCGTTTCGCGCGGCGTACGGCCACGTCATTCTGGAACGTTACGGCATGACCGAGACGCTGATGAACGTGAGCAATCCCTACTACGGCGAGCGACGCGCCGGCACGGTGGGATTGCCATTGCCGCTGGTGACCGTACGCATCGTGGATACGTCCGGTGACGACGTCGCGGATGGCACCAGCGGTGAGCTGTGGGTGCGCGGTCCCAACGTGTGTGCGGGATACTGGCGCCGTCCCGACGCCACGGCGACGGCGTTCACCGACGGATGGTTTCGTACGGGTGACATCGGTGTGCGCGCCGCCGACGGCTACATCACGCTCGAAGGGCGACGCAGCGAGCTGATTATTTCCGGCGGCTTCAACATCTATCCGCGTGAAATCGAAGAGGTGCTCCTCGAGCAGCCCGGCATTCGTGAAGCCGCCGTGGTGGGTGTTGCCGATGCGGTGCGCGGTGAAGTGCCGGTCGCCTATCTCGTGAGTGATGCGCCGATCGACGCCGAGCGGCTGCTCACGACACTCCGCACGCAGCTCGCGTCATTCAAACTTCCGCGCTCGTTCGTGCGCGTGGACGCGCTGCCACGCACGGCGCTCGGCAAGGTGCAGAAACACCTGCTGCCGACGGTCAGCTGAGATGACGTGTGCATGAACCCATGCGGCGCGTGACATGACCCCCGCGATGTGGTCGCTGCTGGCGCTGCTGCTGGTCATTGCCGGCAGTCTCACGTCACGGATCAATGTGGGCGTCCTCGCCGTGGCGTTGGCGTGGCCCATTGCGATCTTCGCAGCGGGCTGGAAAGCGGACGCGGTGATGGCGACGTTCCCGAGCAGTCTGTTTCTCACGCTGGTGGGTGTGAGTGTGCTGTTCGGTGTCGCACAGGCCAACGGTACGATGGCCGCGGTGACGCATAGCACCGTGCGACTGCTTCGAGGCCGATCCTCGGCGTTGCCCCTGTTGTTCTTCTCGCTGGCGTGTGTGCTCTCGACCGCCGGTCCGGGCGCCATCTCGGCGACGGCACTCATGGCGCCGATCGCGATGGGCATCGCGGTGCGCGCTGAGATGCCCGTGTTGCTTGCCGCACTCATGGTGGGCAATGGCGCCAACGCCGGGAATCTCTCGCCGGTGAGTGCTGTGGGCATGATCGTGCACTCCTCAATGGCCAAAGTCGGGCTGGTCGGGCACGTGTGGAATGTGTGGGCGGCGAATTTCACCGCCCACGCGCTGGCGGCGGTGCTGGCCTGGCTGCTCTTTGGCGGGCCGGCGCTGCGTCACGCGCAGCATGCGGGAGAGGACACCGTCACCATGGCGATGACACGCCGCCACTGGGCCACGCTCGCGGTGATCGCGGGCTGGATCGGTGCCGTGGTGGCGTTCAAGGTCAATCCGGGGCTGTCCGCGTTCGCCGCAGCGAGCGTCCTGATTCTGGCATCACTCGGCAACGACGAGCAGACCATGAAGGCGGTGCCCTGGTCGGTCATCGTGATGGTGTGCGGCGTGAGTGTGCTGATCGGCGTACTGGAAAAGACCGGCGGGATGGATCTCTTCACGACGTTGTTGGCGCAGGTGGCCACGCCGAAGACGGTCAATGGCGCGATCGCCGGCATCACCGGTCTGATCTCGACGTACAGTTCCACCTCGGGCGTGGTCTACCCGGCATTCCTTCCTGCCGTGCCCGGACTGGTGGCCAAACTCGGTGGCGGTGACCCGATGCAGGTGGCGCTCAGTATCAACGTGGGCGCCGCGATCGTGGATGTATCGCCGCTCTCCACGATCGGTGCGCTGTGCATCGCCGCCTTGCCCGAGGGACAGGACGCGAAGCTGCTCTTTCGACGCCTGTTACTCTGGGGCTTTTCGATGACGATCGGCGGCGCGCTGTTCTGTCAGCTCTTCATTCGCTTCTTTGCCTGACCGCGCGCCGTACCGCGCCGCCGTGTCACCGGCGCTCATCGACCGCCGCGATCAGTTATCCTTTCGCTTCTCATCACCGCTGATCAACATCGCGCCGAGCACGATGCTGACCAGGCTCACGCAGATCGACCCGAGTAGCGCGGAGCCGAAGCCGCTGACGGTAAAGGCGATATCGAGCCGAGTCGCAATGGCTGCCGTCAGCAGGAGCATCAGCGCGTTGATCACCAGCAGGAACAGACCGAGCGTGATGATCGTGATCGGGAACGAAAAGAACTGGAGTACGGGCTTGACGAACGTGTTGACGACGCCGAACACCAGCGCCAATCCCACGAGTCCCTGCCAGCTTCCCGAATACGTAATGCCGTCGATAAACCGGGCCGCGCACCAGAGGGCCACGGCGTTGATCAGCAGTCGCAGGAGAATGGTCATGATGCAAGATGGCCGCTGACCGCCTGCCGCGCGAGCTACGCACCTACCGCTCGTGGGCGCTCGCGCACCGTATGCCCGACGGCGTGCGCGACGCCGCGTTCCCGCTGCTGGTGCAACGCATCATGCGCCGGACGCTGCACGAAAGTGAGGGTGTCCTGCTGCTCGAAGACGGCGAGTTGGCGTTTCGTGCGCTGGTCGACGCGATCGGCACGGCACGGGACGAAATTCTGCTGGAGACGTACATCCTGCGTGACGATCGCATCGGCGAGTCGGTGCGGTCGGCGCTGGCCGCGGCCGTTCGGCGCGGCGTGCGCGTGAGTGTGCTGGCCGACGCGGTCGGTTCCGCCGCGACCGGCGACGAGTTCTGGGAGCAGTTGTCGGCGGACGGCATCACCTGGCGACTGTTTCATCGACTTCGATACCTGCCGTTTGAAGCGCTGCGCCGCGATCACCGCAAGATCGTGGTGATCGATCGCGCGGTGGCGTTCACCGGCGGCATGAACATCGGTGAAGAATACGGCTCGTCGATTCGTCGACATGAAACGGCGTGGCGCGACACACTGATGCGCATGGAGGGATCGATCGCGCGCGAACTGGCGGCTGTATTTGCAGAGGGCTGGGATCGTGCCAAAGGACCGCCGCTTCCCGGGCTCGAGTACATCTCGTGGGAATCACTCACCCCGGCGCCGCTGGTATCCGATGCCTCGGCGTGGAGTACACGCGCCCTGCGCGCCCGACTGGAACGCCGCCTGGCCCAGCGTCGGGATCGTCGCCGCGGTCGCCGAGTGCGCCGTGAGATCGATCACGTGTCGGACGGGTCGCCGTCCACCGCTCTGGTGCTCGATTCACGGCCGGGACGGGGACAGCGGGAAGTGCTCGCGGTGCTGGCCTCACTGGTTGGCGCGGCCCGCAAACGATTGTGGATCACCACACCGTACTTTGCCCCACCCACCCGTGCGCTGGCGTTGTTGCGCGCGGCGGCGCGGCGCGGCGTGGATGTACGGTTGCTGGTGCCAGGCGAGCGCACCGACGTCGCGCTGGTGCGCCATGCGGCGCACGGCGCGTATCACAGCCTGCTGGACGCCGGCGTGCGTGTGTTCGAGTATGAGCGGGCGACACTGCACGCGAAAACGCTGGTGGTGGACGGACACGCGGGCGTGGTCGGGTCGACCAACCTCGATTTCCGTTCTTTCTGGCTCAACGCTGAATGCAATGTGCTGCTCTTGGACGATGACGCTGCCGTGCACCTGGAGCGGAGCTTCAGTACGGATTGCGCGCACAGCACGGAGATCACCATGGTGCAGTGGATGTCGCGATCATGGCGTCACCGCATCGGCGACTTTCTCGCGCGTCAGCTGCGCTGGGCGCTCTGACTCGCACGGGGGGGTGATAATCTCTCCCCAATTCGTCCGGTTTTCCCCGACAGGTGTCTCTGGTCTCCCCGATGGAGCGGGGACGCGCGCCGAACGACCATAACTGCAGTCGTCCGGCGAGTCTCAAGGAAATGTGCCCTTGAGCGGCGGGATGCGGCCGCCCTTGGAGGTGTTTCCGATGTCGAGTCCTTCGCGCGAACCTGTTGCCCACCTGTCTCCCCACGCCACCCCAACGGACGGCGTCGTGCTCGTCGCCTGTGATGGGGCGCCGGCCTCGCACGAATCGCTGTTCAACGCGGCCCGGCTGGCTGGTACCGCGCTGGGTGGGCCGATTCAGGTGGTGGGTGTCTGTGAGCCGACACCTGCGGTCGCCGCAGGCATGGATGTCATTCCAGCCCCCGTCGAATACGACGAAATGCGGCGCTCCTCGATGCTCGAGGACATCCGTCGCACCGTGTCGATTTCCGCCGGCGGCGACCCAACCTGGGCGGCCGACGTCAAGGTGGGGTCACCTGCCCGGACCTTGGCGTCCGAAGCGCAGCAGCGTCACGCCGCACTGCTGATCATGGGAATCGGGCGGCACAATCCACTCGATCGCCTGTTTGGCACCGAGACCACGCTGTCCACGCTGCGCGAGTCGTCCGTGCCGGTGCTGGCGGTGGGAATGAACTTCCCGAGTACGCTCAGGACGGCCGTCATTGGCATGGATTTCAGCGCCGCCAGTCTCCACGCCGCACGTCTGGTGATTCAGATGATGGGCGGTGAAGGCCACATCACGCTGGTGCATGTCCGTCCGCGCTTCGAACACCCATCGGCCGATTGGCAGGCGTGGGACGCGGACTATGGTCGCACGCTGCCACCGCTGTTCGATCAGGTGCGCCAGCAACTCGATGCGCCAGCCAACATCACCATCGAGACGGTCACCGTGCGTGGCGACCCGGCGCCGGCGTTGCTCGCGTTCGCGCAGCAGGCGGGCGCGGAACTTATCGCACTCGGCACCCAGCGCCACGGATTCATCGAGCGGCTGGTGGTGGGATCAGTGGCGACGCGCGTCCTGCGGACATCACGCTGTGCCGTGCTCGCGGTGCCGGCTGCTGCCGTGCCCGCGTCGGCCAGCGCGTCGGGCAACACTGAGGCGGTCGATCCCGGCAAGGCCGCGTAGCCGGGACGTCGGAGCGTTCAGAACACCTTGACGTTGATATAACGTTTCGGGTTCTTCTTCACGTCCGCGACCAGCGCACGCAGCTCGGCGACCAGCGAGTCGGTGTTCCGATACAGCGCTGCATCGTTCACCAACAGACCGAGCGATCCCTGTCCGCTGTTCACTTTGCTGAACACCGAGTCCGCTCGGGTGACGGCGGTGGAGAGGCGTGATTCGGTCCGACCGAGGCCGTCGGAAATTTCCCGCAGCCGCGTCGCGGCGGTCACGAGTTCGCGCGCCGCATGCTGCGAGTTGTCCACGATCGTTTGCAGTTCGCCGCGGCTGGTGGCCGAGTCGACGCGATTGGAGAACCGATTGAGGTTGTCGGCGGCGGCCGACACCGTCTTGAGCCCGTCCTGCACGTCCGTGCTGATCCGGTCGAGATTCTTCGACTGCGCATTCACCGTTTTGGCGAGTTCGGCGGACAACTGCGCAAAATTGCGGATCGACTCACGCAGCTCTTTGGCGGCGCGATCATCAAAGGCGATTTGCACACGGTCCGCCACCTGCGCGACGTCGCCCGCGATGCGTCCGGCGACCGAGGTGAGTTGTGCAATGTCGGGCAACACGGCACCGGCCAGCGTGTCGCCGGTGGTATGCGCTTCGGCCAATGCGGCGCGGAGTTCACGATCTGCCGGCACGCCCGCCGCCTCGGCAATCGTCACCTGCCACTCCCCAAAGAGACTCGATGCCACCAGCAACACCACCGGATCGGAGGGCATCTCAACCGCTTTGTCGATGCTCAACTGCAAGACCACCCATCCCTTCTCGCCCAGCGCGATCCCTTTGACCTGACCGGCGCGCACGCCGCGCACCACGACCGGGTTGCCGAGTGCCACACCACCGACATCGCGCGTTCGAACGACCAGATCTGTTTTGCGTCCGCCAAGGTCGGCCTGCTTGACCCACAGCACGGTGGCCACGAGCACCGCCGTCACGATGAGCACCGTGGCGCCAACAAGAAAATCGGACGAGCGTTTGTGGTCAGTCATGATGTCTGTCGAAGTCTAGCGCATCGACCGCACGACCATCTGCCCCGACCGAGCGGGGTGTGCGGACGATACGTGTTCATCGGATGGTACGACCTGTCAGCCAGATCAGCGCCCAGAACGCATCGAGCACCAGAATCATCACCGCACTGATGACGACCGCGCGGGTCGCGCTGCGACCCACACCCTGCGCGCCGCCTTGCGTGGTCAGTCCGGCGCGGCAGCCAATGAGCGCCACGGCCGCACCAAAACTTGCGGATTTCACCAATCCATACCGCACGTCGAATTCAGTGAAGAAGATGCGAACGCCCTTCAGGAACTGCGGTGTGGTGATGTCGAGCAACCCAAGCGACGCCAGCCATCCCGAGGTGACCCCGACCAGCATCGCGGTGCCAACCACGATCGGGAACATCAGCATCGACGCCCACACGCGCGGGACGACGAGATGACTCATGGGGTCGAAGGTGAGTGTCTCGAGTGCATCGATCTGTTCGGTGACGCGCATGGTACCAAGCTCGGCCGCGATGTTGGCGCCCACTCGGCCTGCGAGTGCGAGACCCGTCAGAACCGGGGCCAGCTCGAGCGTCACGGTTTTCTGAACGAGTGTGCCGACAAAATACGGCGGCACGAGATCACCAACGGAGTAGCTCGCCAGCAACGCCAGCACGATGCCCGTGAAGAGGGCGATAAAGATGCCGATTGGCAGCGACTCCACACCCAGGATGCGCGCGTGCGTGGTGAATTCACCGCGCCAGCTGCTGACGTCACGCGTGGCGCGCAACACGGCCACGACGAAGTGCGCCCCGCGACCAACGGCCGAGACCCACTCGCGCGTGACACGACCGACGGTCGTGATCATCCGCACGACGACCGGCTCCGGTGCTGGGACTGCCGGAACAGGCGTGCGCGGCGCAACGGGCGCGACGGACGAGCTCACCAGCGCCACCAGAGTGCGAGTGTGCCGCTGACCCCCAGGATCAGCAAGGCGGCGCCGGCGCGCGCGCGAAAGCCTGCACTGCCGAGCACAAGAACGAGCAACAGTTTGAGCACCGAGTTGGCGGTGACGCCGATGCCAATCGCAATGGCGGCAACGTGCGCCTGCGACGCGTCGCCGGCCAGTCGAGTCATCGACAACGTAAGCGCATCCATGTCCGTGAGTCCAAGCAGAGCAGCCGACGCCAGCACACCGGGATTTCCGACGGTTGCTTGAATCCAGGCGATGATGAACAGCACCAGCTGGAACGCGATCGCCATCTGGAGCGACGTCCCGAGTGCGAGCGGATTCTGCAACATACCATTGCGCGCCGCCGGTGTCGGTGTGGCGGTCGACTCGGCTTCACGCCCGTGCAGCGCATCCGGTTGCGTGACGCGCTGAGCGTCGTTCTGCACGTTTGGCTGCACGTCGGGCTGCACCTCGGGACGGGTCGTGCGATCCTGCCAGAGCGCCACCGCGATCACCCCCACGCCGGCGAGAAATGGCGGTGTGAGCAGCGGAAGCAGTTCGGGAAGCAGCGCGCGCTGAAGACCCGAGGCGATCACAAGAATGCGCGGCAAGAGCATGGTACACGCGGCAGCCACGCCCAGTGCCAGCGGCGCGCTGAGCGCCGGTTCGATGCGACTGCGTCGACTGAAGTTGAGCGATACCGCCGTGGAGGACACGAGACCGCCCAGCAGTCCCGTCACCCCCAGTCCGCGCGTTTCGCCGATGATACGCCGCGCGACATACCCCGCAAAGTTGAGTGCGCTGAACAACAGGACCACCGTCCAGAGCTGACGCGGCTGGAAGGCGCCGTAGGGGCCATAACTGCCATTGGGGAGAATCGGGAGAATGACCAGTGCCATGACGGCGAACTGGGCCGTAGCCCGCAGCTCGCGGACATCGAGGCGCCTGAGCGCACTTTGCAGGGCCGACTTTTCAGCCAGAAGCACCACGACCAG
>JAGNMU010000178.1 GCA_017991005.1 Gemmatimonadaceae bacterium
GTCGGTGGCAATGAGCAAATCCGTCTTGCGTGCGCGGAACTTGTTCATCACGCGGTCACGCTGATCCTGCGACAGACCACCGTGCAACGCCTCGGCCCGCGTGCCGCGGCCGATCAACGTTTCGGTCAGCTCATCAACTTCCGTGCGCGTGCGGCAGAACACGATCGCCGACGTCGGATGCTCGAGATCGAGCACCCGCGCCAAGGCGCTCATCTTGTGCGCGCGCGGCACCATGTACGCCACCTGGCGCACGCGGGCCGACTCGCCATCGGGCACCACTTCGCGGTCGATCTTGACCATGACCGGATCGCGCAACTGCCGCTGGGCAATCGAGGCGATGCGCGGTGGCAGCGTCGCCGAAAACAGCGCCGTCTGCCGGGTCTTGGGCGTCGACTCGAGAATCGCTTCGAGATCTTCGGCGAATCCCATATCGAGCATTTCATCGGCTTCATCCAGCACGACCGTGCGGATGGAGCCCAACTGCAGCGTTTTGCGTCGGATGTGGTCGAGGGCGCGTCCCGGTGTGGCGATGACCACGTCGACCCCGCGCTTGAGCGCACGGATCTGCGTTTCCATCGAGGCGCCGCCATAAATGGACAGCACCTGCACACCGAGTGGCTTGCCGTAACGATGCACGGCTTCGGCCACCTGCATCGCGAGTTCACGGGTTGGAACGAGGATCAGACCGGTCGTGCGTTCAGCCACGCGTGCATCGGGGGTGACACGATGCAACAGCGGCAACGCGAACGCGGCGGTCTTGCCGGTGCCCGTGGCGGCCTGCGCCAGGACATCGCGTCCGGCCAGCAGTGGCGGAATCGCCGCGCGCTGGACAGGGGTCGGTTCTTCGTATCCGAGCGCAGCCAGCGCATCGGCCACCCGAGCATCAATCCCGAGCGAAGCGAATCCGCGATCGGGCGATTCGAGTGGAGCGTTCACGTGGTTTGCAGAAGGTCGTCCATCAACGAGAACACCGTCTCGCGCGCGGTTGGGTTTTTCAAGGCACCAAAAGTGATCGCCAGGCGATCGTCTTCATCAAGCAGTTCTCGCGTACAGCCGTTCAGTGCATCACGAGCGGCAGCACGTTTCTCAGCAGTCAGCAGCGCCGAGGCGCGCGGCAGAAATTCGATCTTCGGTCCGCTGCCACGCATCGGGCGCGCGGCCCAGAACACGGCATTCGAACCAACACGCTGAAAGCTCACCACGCCGGACGCAGATTCGTCGGTGCGGAACTGGAGTTGTTCGGGGCGCGCCAAGCTCCACTCGATGAGTGCGTCGAGCACGGCAGCATAGCGGGGCCGATCAGAGCCAGCGGTATCCCGGTTCATCGCGGTGATGAACGCGTCGCGGGCGATAGGCAACGTACGGGTCATGGAATCCTCCTATAATATCGGAAATCTAGTGGGTTCAGGGCGCTTCGTGTCCCGAACACATCCCGTCGGTTGTACAGACTGGCACATTTCAGCATGACCCACGCGCATTCGCTCTTCGAAATTCGACGGTCGCCGATCCAGGGCCTCGGCGGATTTGCCACCCATCACATTCCCGCCGGGACCCGGCTCATCGAATATGCCGGTGAGCGCATAACACCGGCGGAATCGGATGCCCGCTATCCCGACGACGCCGAAGACCGCCATCACACCTATTTGTTTGCCATCGACGACGCCATCGTCGTCGATGCCTCCGTAAATGGCAACGATGCACGGTTCCTCAATCACTCCTGTGCGCCCAACTGCGATGCCGTGATTGAAGAGGGACGGATTTGGATCGATACCATCCACGACATCGAACCCGGCGAGGAGCTTGTGTACGATTATGCGTATATCCTCAATGAGCGGCACTCGCCGGCGGCCAAGCGCAAATATCCCTGCCATTGCGGCGCAATTACCTGCCGCGGGACGATTCTCGCAAAGAAACGTTGATAGCCGACTAGTTCGCTTTGGTATGCCGTCGCCGCCACCGTTCGTCCCGTTGCGTACTTCTACGGATGTGTGCTATGGTGGCTCTGTTGGTCCACCCTTTGGAGGTCGCATGCGTTCCTGGTCTGTTGTTGTGGCGTTGGTCGTAACGAGTGCCGGCGTGGGATGCGCCAGCGGAAAATCTGAATCGGCGGCACCGGCGCCGACGCCAGTGGCGCAGCGCCCCGCCGGTGGTGGGGCCGCTCCCGGAGGCGCGGCAGGCGCACCGGCAACCACACGTCGCGCACCACAGCCGCCCAACTGGGAACGACAGGACTCCGTGCGGCGCGCGCTGGTCGCCGAAGTGCTCGCGTCGGTCAAAGGCCGCGAAAACGAGCCCGCAGGCAAGGTCTTCAAGAACGTGCAGCTCAACAAAGAGATGCCGGTCAAGGAATTCCTCGCCATGATGGACGAGCAATACGGACGCAGCATCGGCGCCACCTGCACGGGCTGTCACCAGAGCACCAACGTGGGCGGCGTGCTCAAGGTCGACTACGCCGACAATTCGCCCAAGAAGAAAATCATCGCGCGTCAGATGGAACGCATGACGCAGAAGATCAACGGCGATCTGTCCAAGGTCAAAGAACTCGATCAGCCGTACGTCAAGTCCACGTGTGTCATGTGCCATCGCGGTGCCGAGCACATGCCGACCACGATGAAGCCGCTCAAGAACAACGAGATGCCGCCGACGCGTCCGCGCGGCTGATCAGGCGGATGCCGGACCGATCGCGCGCTGCATGACGCGGTCGGTCTGCACATCCGTTCCCAGCACGAACGGATGGCTGCCGACATCGGCAAATCCGCGCTTTTCGTAAAACCGAATCGCGCGCGCGTTCTTCTCCCAGACGCCCAGCCACATCGTGCGGCCGCCGCGTGCGACCGCCGTCTCGATGCACGCCGCCATCAGGTGCGCCGCCAGTCCGTGGCCGTGAAAATCGTACGCCACGTAAAACCGTTCGATCTCGACCGGTGACGGACCGATCACGGCAGCATCGGTGGCGCCGACACGCAGCAGCGCGAAGGCGCTGAGCGTTCCCCCGACATGCGCCAGCAGACAGACGCGTTCGGGATCCTCGAGCTCTCGACGCTGCAGCGCCTCGCCGAAGGCCGAAGCGACATACTGCTCGAGATCACTCGCCGTATTGTCAGGGCCAAACGTGCGTCGAAACACACGCTCCGCAAACTCCGCCAGCCGCGCCGCATCATCGGCGGTGGCGAGACGGATGTCGGCCGTGGGTTCAAGGGGTTCGCCGGTGTGGTTCACGTGCGCACCGCAGGCTCGGTGGTGAGTGCCGCCTTCACGGCGAGCCCTTCGCCGGTGGTCGCTGATACGCCGACGGCACGACATCCCAGGGCGCTGCACTGCGCGCCTTGGCATAACCGAGCGAATCGAGATGTGCCATGAACGCGCGGTCAAACAGTTTCGCCGCCCCCGGCACGAGCGCCTGTTCCGACGGCAGCGCCGCCAGGCGAAACTCGACGCGCAGGCCGTTCACATTGGCACTCACCGCGCGCGCCAGCGCATCGAGCAGTTCCAGCGTCTGCGGTTGATGCGCATAAAACAGCAGCATGTTCGTGCGCGCGTTGATCTGCTTGCGATTGGACGGCGAGATGACGGCGGGCTCACCGTGCGCCCACATATTCATCACCACATAGACACGCACGGTGACGTCGCGCAGACCGCGCGCCGCGAGTGCCGCGGCAAGCCGTTCATAGTCACTGAACGACAACAACGGCAGCACGTTGGTGATCACCCCGCCGTCCGAGTGCACGTGCCCGTCGACAAGCACCGGCGGGAAGATGCCGGGAATCGCCGTCGCCGCCTTGAGCAGCAGACGCGCGCGCGTCAGCCCTGCGGCCGTGGTGTCCAGCGCATCGGCGAGTGAATACGTGCGTCCGGTGGCAAGGTCCATGTCGGTGGACGCAAAGACGATCTGGCGTTCGGCCGCAAATGCCTGGCGCAAGTCATCGCGGAACCTCCCGTTGATGCTCTGTTCGAGCGCACGGTCGTATCGTTTCGTGTTGACCACCCCACCGGTTCGGCGAATCGGAAACCACCAATCCACCGTCGGCGCCACACGATCGGCCGCGTTGCGATAGAGCACGCCCAGTGTATCGAGGGCCGCCGGGGTGCCCAGCAGCGCATACGGCGCCTGCAACGCGCCCGTACTGATGCCGGTGACCAGATCGAATGTGGGCAGCGGGGTGTCCGTGCGCTCACGCCACCCGCGCAGAAACCCAGCGCCGAAGGCGCCGTTCTGGCCACCACCCGAGAGCATCAGAACATCGATGGTCTTGTCGGTACGCAGGGCCGCGCGTCGAACCAACCGCGCCATGACACTGTCACGTAGATCGCGTTCGGCGCGCGCCGCCGTAACGGCGTCACGCTCCAGTTGGGCAAGTGTGGTCGGCGGCCGGTGAACGGCGGCGCACGCCGAGCACAGCACCGTCGCGAACAGGGCCGCCAGCGCGGAAATTGGTGCACGCATTTGCATGCCTCAATCTAGCGCCACGCACCAGCAACTCGGCCGGGCGGGCCGGGACGGACGGGAGCGGCGGTTACTTCGCGACCACCGCGATGCACTCCACTTCCACACGCGCGCCGAGCGCCAGACCGGTGGCGCCCAACGCGCTGCGGGCCGGCTTGTTGTCCGGAAAGAACGTGGCGTAGATGCCGTTCATCGTCGGCCACTCCTTCATGTCCGCCAGAAACGCCGTGCACTTCACCACGCGATCCATCGACGATCCCGTCTTGGCAAGGACATTCGCGATGTTCTGCATGGTCTGACGCGTCTCCGCTTCGATCCCGCCCTTCACCAGTGCACCGGTGCTGTCGGTTCCGATTTGTCCGGCCAGATACAGCATGTCACCAACACGCACTGCCGGTGAGAACGGATTGACGGGTTTGCCGAACGGCGTGAGAAAGGCGATGGCCGGCGGACGGGAGCCGGCGCAGGCCGAACACAACACGAGGGCGACGGTGCCGAGCAGCAGACGAACGGCGGGGCGGATGGGAGACATACGGACGAGGGGACGAGGGGGATGGACGAGACGGATCAGATGGAGCCGTTGTCAGTTGGTCAGTGATCAGCCAACCGCTGAGTCGCGGGTCGTCAGTGCGAGTGGTGGGTGATCAGTGGGTCCTCAGTTGCGTGGTTCACTGGCAACCCACAACTCCCACTGAGAACCCAGAACTTAGCCGTTGTCCGATAACTGACCACTGACAACCCGCTCTTGCCCTTCTCTTCACTCAGCCTGCAGCGCCATCCTCTCCACCACTCCCGATAGCGACGCCCCGTCGTGATCCAGGTACACCGTGCCGTCCGTCATCGAGAGCGAGAACTTCATCCGGCGGTCCAGCCGCTCGCAAAATGCCGCGATCAGGTCGCGATCGATCGCATACAGCGGAATCTCGGCGGCGCGGTGAATGCGTTCCCCGGCCAACTGCCGCTGCACCTGCGCCGGGTCGCGATGGGTGTAGACGGCCACGCGCGGCGAGGCTTTCGACGCTTTGTGAAGTCGTGCGGCGTCCGGCGCGCCGATCTCCACCCAGACTTGCAGTGCACCCGTAAGATCGCGCACCGCTATGGTGGGCTCGTCGGCATCGGACACGCCTTTGGAAAAGACGATGCCCTCGGCATACTCGAGGCAGTACGCAAAGAGTCGCGCGGTGAAATACTCCGGCGACTCCGACGGGTGCATCGCGGCGCGTAGCGCCAGTGTTTCGTACACCCCGCGATCCACGTTCGACAGCGTGATGTCGAACGTGTACATCGTTGACGTCAGCGCCACGTCTTACCGCACATGCGTCAGCCAGCCGAAGGTGTCGTCGGCACGACCGTGTGCAATGTCCAGGAACGCCTTCTGCACGTGCTTGGTCACCGGTCCCGGCTTGCCGGCACCGACCGCGATGCGATCCACGCTGCGCACGGGCGTCAGCTCGGCCGCGGTTCCCGTGAAGAAGACCTCGTCGGCCGTGTACAGCATTTCGCGCGGGATCTGCTGTTCGCGCACGGGGATGCCTTCCCGTCCCGCCAGTTCGATGATGCTGGCGCGCGTGATGCCGCCCAGCAGCGTGCCGTCGAGCGGGGTGGTGATCAACGTCCCATTGCTGACGAGAAACACATTCTGGCCAGAGCCTTCACTCACCGTGCCGCCCGGTCCAAGCGCGATGCCTTCGGCGAAGCCATTGGTGAGTGCTTCCATCTTCACCAACTGACCGCTCAGATAGTTGCCGGCAATCTTGGCCAGCGATGGGACCGTGTTCGGCGCCATGCGATTCCAGCTGGACACGCACGCATCCACACCGTTCTCGAGCGCGTCGTCACCGAGATACGCACCCCACGGCCAGCATGGCACGTACACATCGATCGGACTTTCAAACGGCACCATCCCCGACGCGCCGTAGCCGCGCACGACCATCGGACGGATGTAGCACGCCTCCATCTTGTTGCGCACCACCACCTCGCAATGCGCGGCCATCAGCTGCTCGAGCGAATACTCGAGCGTGATGCGATAGATCTTGACCGAATTGATCAGACGCTGCACGTGCTCGCGCAGCCGGAAAATGGCGGGGCCTTTCGGCGTGCTATAGCAGCGGATGCCTTCGAAGGCCGCCGAGCCGAATTGCATCGAGTGACTGAGCACGTGCACCTGTGCGTCTTCCCACTTGATGAATTCGCCGTTCTTCCAGATGAAATCGGTCGCCGTGATGCCAGCCATGTGCCGCTCGGAGAAAGAGGAAAGGTTACAACAGCGTGTTCACGGCGCCGCCATCCACCAGGATGGCCTGACCGGTGGTGAATCCCGCACGATCCGACGCCAGAAAGACGATCGTCGCGGCGGTTTCTTCCGGCTTGCCCAGCCGCCCCGCCGGTGTTTGCGCAATCCACCCGGCAAAGACGGCGTCACGCGTCGCGCCGGTGCGTTTGGTGGTCGCATCCGCGAGAGAGTCCAGTCGTTCGGTGGCGGTGAAGCCCGGCAGCACCGTGTTCACCGTCACGCCGTCACGAGCCACTTCATTGGCCAGCGTGCGCAAATACCCGGTGACCGCCGCACGCAGGCTGTTGCTCAGCACGAGCGCCGAGGTGGGTTCTTTCACCGCGCGTGACGTGATACCCACCACGCGACCCCATTTGCGTTCACGCATGCCGGGCACAAAGGCGCGCGTCAGCTCGACCACACTGCGCAGCAGCAGATCACTCGCACGGGTCCACGCGGCCCAGTCGTGTTCCATCGCCGGACCGGTGGGCGGGCCGCCGGTGTTGGTGATGAGAATGTCGACGTGTCCATACCGCGCGGTCGTTTCCTGCACCACGTGGGCAAGGCCCTCGCTGGTGGAGAGATCGGCGACGATGGTCAACACGGGCACGCCCAACGCCTGCAGGCGTGCGCCGGCGTTGGCGATGGCCGTGGCATCACGCGAACAGATCGCGAGCGAACAGCCGGCCCGCGCAAATTCTTCGGCCGACGCATAGGCAATGCCTTTGCTCGCCCCGCACACCAGCGCGACCTTGCCCTGCAGTCCAAGATCCATGGTCAGCGCGTTCCGCGCAGATACGCGTCGCTGCCGTCCAGCCAATCCTGGCGCGGCGGGTTGAACACGTCGACATCGAGCGTGTCTTCGAGCGCTTCCGCGCGGTGGCGCACGTTGCTGGGAATGACCAGCACTTCGCCCGCATGGACATCGATGAAGGTCTCACCGGGGGCGTCGGCGTGTTCGCCGATCCAGAAGCGCAGGGCGCCGGACAGGATGTACGTGAACTGCTCGTTGTGGTGATCGTGCGCCGGCACGATGGCGCCCTTCGACAACAGGACGTGCGCCAGCATCATCTTCTCGGAACTGATCAGGCGGCGACTGATGAGTGGATTGAGCTGCTCCAGCGGCACGTCGTCCCACGACTGCTTGCGAACGTCAGACATCGGTGGCTCGAGTAGAGGATGAACGCATCACCGATCGCGGATGTACACCGGTGAATCACGGAACTGGGGCTGCTGCAACTCCGTAACGAGAAATCGTGCCAGCGTGGCGCGCGCACAATGACTGCCCAGCCCGACCGACGTGCCGGGACCCGCGTCGTATTCGTGTGCCGCGTCGTCCGTCAGCCGGGGCGGCTTGATCACCGTCCACTGCAGCTTGCTGGTGCGCACCACACGCTCCTGCTGATCACGGTCCTCGAGCTGCTCCGCCTG
>JAGNMU010000179.1 GCA_017991005.1 Gemmatimonadaceae bacterium
GCGATGTCTACCCGATTCCGCTCCACGCTCTGGCGTGTGCTCAGCATCCAGGTCGCCACGCTCGTGCTCCTGTGGGTGCTCCAGTCCCGCTACGTCAGCTAGTCGGCGATGACGACACTCGACTGGATCATCGTCGCCGTGTACCTGCTCGTCGTCGTAGTCGACGGCCTCCGGCGCACCCGCGGTACCACCAACATCGAAGGCTACTTCCTCGCCAACCGCAGTCTGCCCTGGTGGGCAGTCGGGCTCTCGGTGATGGCGACGCAACTGTCGGCGGTCACGCTGATCGGGACCACAGGCCAGGGAGCGACCGACGGACTGCGCTTTGTGCAGTTCTACTTCGGGTTGCCGATCGCGATGGTGCTGCTTGGTGTCACGCTGGTGCCGTTTCTGCACGGCGCCAAGGTGTACACGGCCTACGAGTATCTCGAACGCCGATTCGATCCGAAAACCCGCTCGCTCACCAGTCTCCTGTTCCTGCTGTCCCGGGGCATGTCCTGCGGCACCATCATCGCCGCACCCAGCGTGGTGCTCTCCTCCATCTTTGGATGGGACCTCACGTGGTGTGTCGCGCTGATCGGCGTGCCGACCGTGATCTACACCGTGCTGGGTGGCGTGCAGGCAGTCGCGTGGGCCGACGTGAAGCAGATGTTCGTCATCGTTGGCGCCCTGGTGGCTTTGGTGGTGGTGCTCATTCTGCGCATGCCCATTCCGGTGGACGATGCGCTGCGCATTGCCGGCGCCGCTGGACGACTGCAGGTGTTCGACTTCTCATTCGACCTGTCAAAAACCTACACGTTCTGGTCGGGCATTCTGGGCGGAACGTTCCTGATGCTCTCGTACTTTGGCACCGATCAGAGTCAGGTGCAGCGGTACCTCGCTGCCAAGTCGGTGGACGAAGCGCGCAGTTCACTCCTCATGAGCGCGTACTGGAAGATTCCGCTCCAGGCGCTGATCCTGCTGATCGGCGTGTTGGTGTTCCTGTTCTATCTTTTCCAGCCGGCGCCGCTGCTGTACAACCCGCGCCACGACGCAAAAGTGCAGCAGGACGCGCCGGCCGAGTACGCCGCGTTGCAGTCACGCTACGCGTCTGCCATCGCCGTCCGGCAGAGCGCCGCGCGGTCCGCCTCGGCCGCGCAGCATAGTGGCGATGCGGCAGCCGCCACGGTGGCGCTGCAATCGTTCAAGTCAACGGAGCTGACCGTCGACTCCATTCGTGCCGATGCGCTGGCAGCCGCGGCACGCGTGACGGGCGAGGCCTCGCGCGACGTGAACTTCATCATCCCGCGATTTGTGCTGGACCATCTGCCTCTCGGGTTCGCCGGCGTCTTTCTGGCTGCCGTGCTGGCGGCGGCGATGTCGAGCATCGCCGCCGAACTCAACTCCCTGTCGACGGTCACCGTCATCGACTTCTATCAGCGGTGGGTCAAACCCACCGGGAGCGACGCGCATTTTCTCAATGTGTCCAAGGCGGCGACCGCGCTCTGGGGAGTGTTTGCCTGTGTCGTCGCGACCTACGCGGCGACGCTCGGATCACTCATCGAAGTAGTCAACCGCTTCGGGTCGTTCTTTTACGGCTCCATCCTCGGCGTCTTCCTGCTCGCCATGATCCCGCGTGCGCGCGCGCTCGGGGCCTTTGTGGGTCTGCTCTCGGGAATGGCGGCCGTGGGCGCGGTGGCCATCTACGTGCCAAGCGTCAGCTTCCTGTGGCACAACCTGATCGGCGCGGTCGTCGTGCTCTTGGTCGGACTTGCCCTGAGCGCCGTCGGACCGCGCGCGATTACATCTTCGGCGTAACCGCCGTCGGCGAACCGTTGACGAGATTGAGCAGAATGCGCGCCGCACCCGGCACGCCGTAGGGCAGTTGACGAAAGAGCGCGAGCGTCACGTACACGTACTTGCCCTTGCCCACCGGCGCCACCAGCATCGCTCCCTTGTTCTCCGGCTCGTCGGGGTCGTTCATCGAAAGTAGCGGCGTATAGCGGGTGTCGAACGTGCTGGGCATATACGTGGCCCGTTCCTGGACCCAGTCGGCCCAATCTGCTTCGCCGATTTTGTTGGGCAGTGACAGCAGTGGCGACGCCGACTGCAGCACCTTCACCGGTGCCTGCTCCATCGTGACGCGCGCCGCCGGTCGGGTCCACTGCATCGGATACGGGGTCACCGCAAAGCGGTTCATGTCCTGCGCGCCGTACTGCACGACGAGCGTGCCACCAGCCTTGGCGTAGTCGAGCAGACGCGGATTCTGCCGCACCAGGACGTCGCTGGCTTCGTACGCGCGCGGACCCACGACGATGGCCGTGAAGCGTGACAGATTCGTGCCGCTGATGGCGGCGGGCTCGATCTTTTCGACCGACACGTCCAGTTGGCGCAGTGCCTCGAGCCCTTTGTCGCCGACGCCCTCGATGTATCCGACGCGTGCACGCGCCGGCAATTTGACGGCGACGGAAGAGAGATACATGCCCGATGCGCCATACAGCCGCTGCGGGTTGATGTGATCGTAGTTGATGGTGTAGTAGCCGGCCGTCGACAGCGCCCCGTCGTGAAACGCGAACGCGCCAAGCTGGTGACGTCCCGGCGGCAACGTACCCTTGAGCTTGAAGTTCACCACCTCGACGCCACCGGCAGGAAGGAGGCGAATCCGCTCTGCAGAATCGGCGACCAGTCCCTTGGGCAGCTCGAGCGTCACCGTGACCGTCGCCGCACTGTCGTACGCGGACTGAATGCGCACCGGCAACCAGCGTTCTACGGGCACTCCGGCGCGGATGTACTCAATCACATTGGCCAGCCCGATCGTGATGCCCGGGACGGCGGCCACCGGCACCTGCTGATCACCCTTGATCGGATCGGCGTAGCGATTGACCACCGGCGCCGGAATCGACACCGTCACGCCCGCAATCTGAACCGACGTGCGCACGATCGTTGCGGTCCGATCCTGCTGCTGCGCTTCGTCCGTCGCATCGATCGGCGTCTGAAACCAGTCCTGCTGTTTGCGTCCGTTCACACGCCACCACGGCGACGCCGGTTCGTATGCGACCGCGTACCGCTTCACCGTGAGCGCGCTATCGGGCGCGACCAGAATGTTGCGGTCGGGGTACCCTCCGGCAGGCGCACCGTTATCCCGGGTAATCGCGTCGACGAACGTGATCGGTGCACGCCCGCGATTGAACGTCGTCACACTCACGAGCAACGAGTCGCCGACATTCAGCTTCACTTGTTCACGCACCGGGTACGTCGCCCGTGGTGCCGTCGCTTCCACGGCGACACCGGCGGCGAGGATCAGCGCCTGCTCGGCCCGACGCGCCGTCAGCATCAACGCATCCCACGCTTCGGGATCCGCATCGCCCGCGCGCCGCGCGCTCATCCGCGGCACCATACCAGAGCGACCGGACAGCAAGACGCCGGGTGTCGCGCCTGCGGCCGTCTGGACCCGGCGCAGCAACTGCATGCCCCGCGCGAGCGTGGTCACAATCGGCGACGGATCATCGGCGCGATATTGCGCACGCGCCTCGGCAAACAGCGTCAACGCGGAATCGAGCGTGCCGCGAGCGGCAACGGGCAGCTTCGCGCGCACACGCGCCCAGGTGGTGTCGACACCATCAAAGATTGACCGTTCAGCAGCCGCATCGGCTGGTCCCGTCCGCGCCGCTTCACGCGTGATGGCATCCATGATGGCGCCCTTTCGCTGCAACACACCAAAGCCCTGCGACTTGTGCTGCGACCGACTTTCCGCGGCGATTTCGAAGTACGAACGGCCCAGGAGCGCATCATACTCGCCGACATTCATGCGCAGCGTCGCCTCGGCCGGATTCTGCCGCGCACTGCGATAGAACTTGAGTGGTGTCCACGGCAGCCCGTACCCGGCGACAGGGAATCGCACCGTGTCGGCGGCCAGATCGTACGCTTCTCGCGCCAGCAGGCCGGACACTTGATGATGGCCGTGTCCGTCGCGTGGTGTCCCGCTGAAGAACCCGACCATCACGTGCGGGCGAAATGCGCGAACCACGCGAATCACATCGCCCAGAATCGAATCCTTGGGCCAATGCTGATAGGTCTCTTCCGCATTCTTGCTGAAGCCGAAATCGAAGGCGCGCGTGAAATACTGACGGCCGCCATCGATGCGGCGTGCCGACAACAGCTCCTGTGTGCGGATAGCGCCGAGTCCTTCACCCAGCTCGTTGCCGATCAGGTTCTGGCCGCCGTCGCCACGTGTCAGTGAGAGATAGGCCGTCTCGACGTGGCGACCACGAGTCAGCCACGCGATGAACTGCGTATCCTCATCGTCAGGATGCGCGGCGATGGTGAGCACTCGTCCGGTGGTGCCCAGACCTGCCAACGTTGAGCCGAGCGCCGCGGCACCCCGGTCGGCGGTCGGTCCTTGCGCGCGCAGCACCGCGCGCGGTGCGAGTCCATCAGCGACAAGCGCCGCGGCAAGAGCCGCGGCGCCAATCACCAATCTCGTTGGAGACGAGAGTCGTCCGTTCACTGATTCACCCTGAGAGGAGAACGTTCGTCGAATTCGCCGACATCCATCACCGTCGCGATGATGCGGGCCTGCTCGATCTGATGGGCGTCGGCATACCCTTCGGCCGGACTCGCACGCTCGGGCCGTCCGGCATATCGGACGCCAACCGCGGCACCAGCCGACGCGCGCAGACGCGACTGGACATATGTCCAGGCACCCTGATTGCGCGGCTCTTCCTGCGCCCACACCACCTGTTCGACGGCGGGATAGGTATCCATGAGCCGCATGATCTCCTCGTGCGGCCACGGATACAGCTCTTCCACGCGCACCAGCGCGACACTCGGATTGCGGTGCGGCGCGAGCGCCAGATCGTAGTACAACTTGCCGGAACAGAACACCACACGGCGCACGTCATCGCGATTGCGCGCGATGAATGGATCATCGATGATCGGCTGGAACCCACCCGACGACAGGTCCGGCAGCGACGACGCCGCCTGCGGCAACCGCAGCAACGACTTGGGCTGCATGCACACGAGTGGACGACGGTTGGAGCGTAGCGCCTGCCGTCGCAGCAGATGAAAGTACTGCGCGGGTGTGCTGCAGTACGCGACCGTCATGTTGCCTTCGGCGCACATCTGCAGGAACCGCTCGAGTCGCGCACTTGAATGCTCCGGCCCCTGTCCTTCATACCCATGCGGCAGCAGCAGCACCACGCCGCTGTCCTGCCCCCACTTGGCACGATCGGCCACAATGAACTGGTCGATGATCGGCTGCGCCACGTTGACGAAGTCGCCGAACTGCGCTTCCCACAATGTGAGCGTGTCGGAGGCAACGGTGCTGAAGCCATACTCGAAGCCAAGCACCGCCGTTTCCGAGAGCGCGGAGTTGTACAGTTCGAGACCGCCAGAGCGTTCGGGTAGGTGTGCCAGCGGCGCGTACTTGCGACCGGTCTCGACGTCACTCAGTACCGCATGGCGATGCGAGAACGTGCCGCGTTCGGCGTCCTGCCCGGTCATACGAATGGACACGCCTTCGGTGAGCAGCGTCCCAAACGCCAGCGCTTCGGCATGCCCCCAATCGATGCCACCCGCGTCGCCCATCGCCTCGCGTCGACGCTCGAGTGTTTTGGCGAGCCGCGGATGCGGGGTGAAGTCCGACGGCCACGTGAGTAGTGACTCGTTGATGCCATGAAGGCGCTCGGCCGATACCGCCGTGTGCACCGCGCGCGATGTTGGCGCGGACTCGGGGGGCCACGGCGCATGTTTCTCACTGCCCAGCAACGAGGCCTTGAATCGGGCGTGGATCTGCGCGTATCGATCCGCCACACTCCGCTCATCGGCGGTGGCATCGTCGGGGGTGATGACTCCTTCCGCGATGATGCGATTGGCCCACGCCTGCGGTACCGTCGGATGCTGCTTGATGAGCGCGTATCGAGCCGGCTGTGTGAACGTCGGCTCGTCGCCTTCGTTGTGCCCGTGGCGACGATAGCCCACCAGATCGATGAGCACGTCTTTCTTGAACGTGGCGCGATAGGCGCAGGCCAGGCGCACGGCGGTGATGCAGGCCTGTGCGTCGTCGCCGTTCACGTGAAAGATCGGCATTTCGAATCCCTTCGCGAGATCCGAGGCATAGTGCGTGGATCGCGCGTCGGTGGGGTCGGTGGTGAACCCGACCTGATTGTTCACGATGATGTGAATCGTGCCGCCGGTGCGATACGCGTTCAGGTGCGAGATGTTGAGCGTCTCGGCGACAATGCCCTCGCCCGGGAACGCCGCGTCGCCATGAATCGCCACTGGCACCACCGCCGATTCATCACGCTCGCCAGGTCGGCCCGGCACGCGCTGCAGAGCACGAACCACACCTTCCACAACCGGATTGACCACTTCGAGGTGCGACGGGTTCGGCACCAGACGAAGCCTGACGTCGCGACCGTCCACCGCACGCGAGCCCACATAGCCCATGTGGTACTTCACGTCGCCGGTGGCGTTTTCATCCGCGTGATCGTGGCGCCCTTCGAACTCCGCAAACAGCGTTTCGAATGGCTTGCCCATCACGTTGGTCAACACGTTCAGCCGACCGCGATGTGCCATCCCGATCACCACTTCGCGCGCCCCGGCGCGACCGCATTCATCGATCACCGCATCGAGCATGGGGACCAGTGCGTCCGTGCCTTCCACACTGAAGCGTTTGTACCCGACATACGCGCGCCCGAGAAAACGCTCGAGCCCATCCACCTCGTTGAGCCGATGCAGGACGGCACGCTTTTCGTCGACGGTGAGATCACGTGTCAGCACGCCTCCGCGAAACGCCTTCCGAAACCACTCGCGTTCGGCGTCGATTTCGATGTGCCACACCTCGTAGCCGACGTGGCCCGAGTAGACCGCACGCTTGCGCTGAATCAGCTCGAGCGCGGTGGGAAACCGATCGTCGCCGAGCGCCGCGCCCGGAATCGCCCGAAGGTCGTCGTCAGTCAGACCGTAGAACTCGGCGGCCAATTCGTCCGCGCCCGGCGGCGGTGCGCCAAGCGGATCGAGCTGCACCGCATAGTGGCCGTAGTTCCGAATCGCCTGCTGCAGCGAGGCGGCCCCAGCCACCTTCTTGAGCAGGTCGAGATCGGTGGCCGCAGAACCGGCGGCGGTCGGCGGCGCAGACGATGCATCGTGGCCTCCGGCGCCCGCGGTCGCAAAAAGCGACTCGGCAATGCGGAAATACTGGCGCCAGGTCTCGTCCACACTGGATGGATCGCGACGATAACGCTCGAACTGTTCAACGATGATGCCATCGTTGAAGACGCTGGTAATGGCAGACGCGCTCATAGTCGTGGCAATCTAACGGCGCGCTTGCACATGGCGTATTGGGCGTCGCCGACCCGTCAGCTAGGGGCGGAGTACCGGTAGGACGAGCGTGAACTGAGACCCTTCACCGGGACGGGAGACCACTTCGATTCGTCCACCCAGCAACGTGGCCAGGCGCCGGCCGATGTAGAGCCCCAGACCGGTGCCGCGATGCCGTCGGGATCGCACGTCTTCGAGCTGCGAGAACGGGCGAAAAAGCCGAGGCAGGTCGGCCGCGTCGATGCCGATGCCGGTGTCCCGGATCGCGAAGCGCACCGTGGGATCACCGCTGTCCGTCGGCGACCCGCGCGACACGCGGAGAAGCACCTCCCCGTGTTCGGTGAACTTGACGGCGTTTTGGACGAGGTTGAGCAGGATCTGGCGGACGCGATCTTCATCGGTCCGCAGATCAGGGACGGCGTCACCCAGCTCCATGCGGAACTGCACACCCTTTTCGCGGGCCAACGGCTCCACATACGGCAGCAGCGAATCGAGCAGCGCGCCCAGCTGGACATCGTCCGAACGCACCGAGAGGCGATCGGCTTCCAGCGAGGCGTAGGTGAGAATGTCCTCGATGAGGGCGCCGAGATGCCGCCCGACCGTTCTGAGCCGAACGAGCACATCCCGCTGTTGGCTGGAGAGCGGTCCGAGGATCTCGTCCTCGAGAAGCTCGCCATATCCCTCTAGTGCCGTTAAAGGTGTGCGAAGCTCGTGCGATAGGGTCGCTAAAAGACTGGTTTTTGCCGCGTCGGCCGACTGCGCCTCTTCAAGCAGTCTGGCCTTCCAGAGCGCCAGCGCCGCCAGGTCGGCCACTGCGGCGAGACGCTCTTCGTCGTCCCGATCAAAC